>DATHPF010000348.1:0-3232 GCA_035484155.1 Streptosporangiaceae bacterium | reverse complement strand
CACCCGAGTTGAGCAGCCTAGGGCTACCCACGCTAAATCGGCCCCCCGCCCCATACCCGCCTATGTCCCCAAGCCGCGTGTACCGCTGACACCCTCGATCGTTGCCCGCCGTGCGGTCACCACAATCGCGTTCGTCCTGGCCGTGTTCGCAGTGTTCAGCGCGATCATCTATGCCGCCACTGCGCCGTTGTTCCTGTTGTTCTGGCTGCCATTGTGCGGGGGCATCATCGCAGGCGTCTATTACGGCGGCAATGCCGTCATCCGCAAAACGACCCGAAAAAGCATCTAAGCCAGTCCCAGCAAACCCGTGCCGTGCTGATCATCAGCTCAGGCGGAGCGCCGAGCTGTCGCCGGCTCGTGTCGTCGGCAGTACGACCGCGACGTGTAGCCGGCGCCAGGCAGCTCACAACCAGGTCCCCGCCCCGCTGAGCGCCGCGTGCTGTTGGCGGGTCACGCTGACAGTGGCTGAAACTCACTACCACGGACCCTGGCCGCCATTCACGGCAGTGCTCGCATTGCAGCGGATAGTTCCACCAGCGCCGTGTTGGTTAAGGAACTGTCGGAGTATCTGGGCACTCCAGCGCGACGACGACGCTCGCGGTCTACGCGCACCTGGTGGAGAGCTCGCACGAGCGCGCCAGGGCGGTCGTCGACTCACTCATGTTCCAGCGTCGCGCCGTGGGTGACTGCCGCTCAGGAAACTGGAGTGAAACTGGGGCGCCTAGCGTCCCTGCTCACATGGCCGCAGCTTCCCCGGCTCCGAGTGCCGGGAATGGCTCCTGACCTCCTATTTCAGCAGCTGCCGCGCCATCACCATGCGCTGGATCTGGTTGGTTCCTTCATAGATCTGGGTGATCTTGGCGTCGCGCATCATCCGTTCGACCGGATAGTCGCTGACGTAGCCGTAGCCGCCCAGCAGCTGGACCGCGTCGGTGGTGACCTCCATCGCGACATCGGAGGCGAAGCACTTGCAGGCCGAGGAGATGAAGGTCAGGTCGGCGGCGCGCTGGCCGTGCATGGCGCGCTCGGACTTGGCCGCGGCCGCGTAGGTGAGCTGGCGCGCCGCCTCGATCTTCATGGCCATGTCGGCCAGCATGAACTGGAGGCCCTGGAACTCGGCGATGGCCTTGCCGAACTGCTTGCGCTCCTTGACGTAGCCAGTGGCGTAGTCGAGCGCGCCCTGCGCGATGCCGAGCGCCTGCGCAGCGATCGTGATGCGGGTGTGGTCGAGGGTGGCCAGCGCCGTCCTGAAGCCGGAGCCCTCGGCGCCGACGATTCGGTCGGCCGGGATCCGGCAGTTATCGAAATACAGCTCCCTCGTCGGCGAGCCCTTGATGCCGAGCTTGTGCTCGGGCGCGCCGAAACTGAAGCCATCGTCGTCCTTGTCGACCACGAAGGCTGAGATCCCGTTGGCGCCCGCCGAGGGGTCCGTGACCGCCATGACCGTGTAGTACTGCGAGACGCCGGCGTTGGTGATCCAGCGTTTCGTCCCGGTCAGCACGTAGCTGTCGCCGTCCAGGACTGCGCGCGTCTTCATGGCGGCCGCGTCCGAGCCTGCTTCGGGCTCCGATAGCGCGTAGGAGAACATGGCCGCCCCGCTCGCCACCGGCGGCAGGAACCGCTGCTTAAGCTCCTCCGACGCGGACAGCAGCAGGGGCACGGTGCCGAGCTTGTTGACCGCCGGAATGAGCGACGAAGAGGCGCAGACCCTGGCCACTTCCTCGATCACGATCACGGTGGCGATGGCGTCAGCTCCCGCGCCGCCGTACTCCTCGGGAATGTGCACGGCGTGCAGGTCGGCCTTGACGAGCGCGTCATGAGCTTCCTGCGGGAACTGGGCCGCCTCGTCCACCTTGGCCGCGTACGGGGCGATCTCCTTCTCGGCCAGGGCACGGACCGACTCGCGGAGCGCGTCGTGTTCCGCTGACAAGGCGAAGGCGGGAAAATCTTGGCTCATGCCCTCGATAGTAGGACGTCCTACTGATCGCGCCAACGCGCCGCCGGCTGGGGTCGCGCGTCCCGTGCGCGCCGTGCTCGTACTGGGCGGAGCGCCCGACCATCGCCGGGAGCACCGGGACCGCGATGATGGGCCGATGAACGTGCCTGATATCCGCGCTCACAGTCCGCAGCTACCCGTCCAGCCGGTGATCGTGCGCGGAGAGGCGTCCAGGCCAGCCAGGCGAGGTCTCGCGCGCTACGCCCGGCAGCCAAGGCGACACGGCGGGCAACTTGAACTCGGCGCCGGCCTAGGAATGGCGCACGCTCTCAGTCATTCCTGACCTGAGGGCGGCGCTGCCCGCGCTGGGGGGCCGCGCGAGACAGCGAGCCGCCGGGCCATGCCCGGTCTTGCGGGTGACGTCCCAGACGCCGCCCGACGGCGCCGTCATGTCGAAACGTTCCCAGCTCTTGTGCCTGTCGTGCTGGCGGTGCCCGCATACCGCTACCGCGGTCGGCAAGGCTCAATTGACCCCGGCTCCCCCGAACCGCCGCCGCCCACCTGCACTAGCCCCCCGGCTGCAGGTGGCGGCTTCGCCCGCCGAGGCGGGCACCGCCCAGCTACCTCCCAATACGGCGCGCACGCCCGCCGGCTCACTGCCGCGCCGTCCTACTGGAAACATAACCATGTGACTGTGCGCACCGTCTGGTGGAGACGTGTGGTCGACGTGGAGGATCTGCCAGCCAGGTGACGGCCAGAGACTCGGGATAAATGCGAGTGACGTGCCGGGCTGACGGTTGCGCGAGCGTCTGCTACTGGCCCCGCCACTAAGCCGGATGGTTGCTCGTCGAGGAACGCGCCCTGCTGAAGCGGCCGCTACTTTGTCCGTGGTCGCCCAAAAGCAGGGCGGGTTTCCGTGCCGCTAGGCGGCCAACCCGGAACCCCCACTGCCGCCGACACTGGCACAAGCCGATCCGCTATTACGGGACCGAATAGGAGATGTCAGCAGCCATCCCGCTTTAAGGGACGGCTGCTGTGCACCCATAAACACTCATGAGCGTCTATACACCGGTCAATTAAGCGAACGAAGCGGAGCGGCAGCATGACGATCCCTAGCAGTAGCGCATGAAGCGGAGTGTGCGCCCGAACGGCATCGCCATCACGATCATTCTCATGTGCTTGGTGGCTGTCGTCGCGGTCGCCTGCGGATCTGATGGCACAGGCGAGAAGACCCCCGCGTCCAAAGCCAGTCCTGCCGCTGTCCTCACACCCTCTCTACCGAGCCCTAGCGCCAGC
>DATHPF010000347.1:0-3169 GCA_035484155.1 Streptosporangiaceae bacterium | reverse complement strand
CGGGAGGCCGCGGAGTCGCTGGCGATCATGCTGTCGCTGTTCGCCCCGTATACCGCGGAGGAGTGCTGGGAGATGCTGGGCCACCAGCCGTCGGTCGGCCGGGCTTCCTGGCCCGCGGCCGATCCCGCCCTGCTGGTGCAGGACACCGTCACTTGTGTCGTCCAGGTCGACGGCAAGCTGCGGGACCGGCTAGAGGTAGCCGCCGCCGTCACCGAGGACGAGCTTCGCGAGCTGGCGCTGGCCGCACCGGGCGCCGAGCGGGCGCTTGCCGGGCGCGGCATCAAGACCGTAATCGTCCGGGCGCCGAAGCTCGTCAACATCGTGTCGGCCTAGCTTGCGGCCGGCCTAGCTTGCGGCCGGACTAGCTTGCGGCCGACCCTCACGCGGTCGGCCGTCCGCGGCTGGTCCGGGCGGCATGACCGTTGACGGCCCCGTTCCTGGTCTGACCTGACCAGGCAAGATCCGGTACTGTCGGTGCCAACATCTACCGGTACGAGTTTTGCGGGCCCTGGCCCTGCGGGCAGGCACATTGACTTCACACCTGTGGTTCGAGATCTCCAGCCTGGCCGGCGGTATGTTGGGGCTGGGAACCCTGTGCGTATTCATCATCGTTGGTACCCGCCGCCAGGCGCGGCGCTACGAGGCAGAGAAATCCGTCCATGCGCGATCATCGCTGCGGGTGGTGGAGCCCACCTCGCAAGCTGCGCTCAAGGCACCGACCACGCCGCGCAGACGACGCAAGGGCGAGCTGGAGCTACTGCCGCCAAGCTCGACGGTGAACTTCGCCGACGAGCGGAAGGCCGCCGACATAGACGGGGTGCTGGACGCCCTTGAGCGCGATCTCGTCGGCCTGTACCCGGTGAAGCGCAAGGTCGCGGAGATTGCCTCGCTCCTGCTGGTCGACCGGGCCAGAAACAAATTCGGACTGACCGCACCGCGGCCGAACCTGCACATGTGCTTCACCGGGCCGCCAGGTACCGGCAAGACGACCATGGCGCTGCGGATGGCGGAGTTGCTGTACCGGCTTGGCTACCTCGAGAAGGGCCAGCTTGTGCACGCCATGCGCGACGATCTCGTCGGCGAGTTCGTCGGGCACACAGCGCCAAAGACCAGGCGCGTGCTCGAGCGAGCCATGGGCGGCGTGCTGTTCATCGACGAGGCGTACTACCTGCATAGGCCGGCCGACTCCAAGGACTTCGGGCAGGAGGTGATCGACATCCTGTTGCAGGTCATGGAGAACGAGCGCGAGAACCTTGTCGTCGTGCTGGCCGGATATCGGGACCGGATGGACACCTTCTTCTCGTCCAATCCGGGCATGAACTCCCGGATCGCGCACCACCTCGACTTTGCTCCCTACGACCTGGGCGAGCTGGTCTCGATCGGACAGCTGATGCTCGACGACGCCAACTACTACCTGTCGCCCGCGGCCAGGGCAGAGTTCAGCGACTACGTGGCTCGCCAGATGCTGGAGCCGAGGTTCGCCAACGCTCGCAGTGTGCGCAACGACCTCGACCGGGCCCGGCTGCGGCACGCACACCGGCTGGCCGCGGACGCCACCCGCCAGTGGACCCGCGACGAACTCATGCGCCTGGAGCCGGAGGACATTCTCGAGGACGGCGGCGAGCTGACCATCGCGTCTGCCGCAGGGCTGGCGACGCGGTCAGCGGAGCGCTAGCGGGCGTCTCTCCGCGCCTGGGTCCGCAGCCTGGTCGGCGATCGCCCGCACCTCGCGGGCGTACAGCGGCCACAGCTCCGCGGGGATGAAGTGGCCCATGCCCGGCAGCACCTGCAGCCTGGCGCCCGGGATGGCGGCCGCCGTGCGGCGTGCTGCTGACGGCCGCAGGACCTGGTCGTCGGCGCCATGCAGGACGAGGGCTGGCATCCGTAGGCCGCCCAGTCGCCCGCCGGTCCATCTCGCACTGTTCTGCCGGGTCTGCGCGGCGCTGTCGCGCAGGCTCAGACCGCCATGCGCGAGGTCGCGCTCAATGCACTGCATCACTATGGCCTCGTCCCGCGGATAGCCGGGCGCTGCGATGGCCCGGTAGAGCGCCAGGCCGAGCGCGATGTCGCCGTCCCTGCCCGCGGGGAAGCGCAGGCGCGTCATCCGGGCGAGGAATCCGGCCCGGACATACCGCGCCGCACGCAGGCCGGTGGCGTCGCTCGGCAGGGCCGATGAGGATGTCAGGCTGCGGACCCGGCCCGGGTGACGGATCGCGATGCGCTGGGCCAGCAGGCCGCCGAGCGACTGGCCAAACACGTGGGCGGAGCCCCAGCCCACGGCATCCATGACGGCGACGGCGTCGTCGGTCATGTCCTCGGCCGTGTAGGGCGATCGGTGCCCGCGGGCGAGCGCGGCGATGGGGTTGCCTCCGCCGGCCGCCGTCAGGTGCGTGGACTCGCCCGCGTCGCGCAGGTCGAAGGCCACGATGTGGAAATTCTCGGCGGCCAGCGCCGCAACGAATCCTTCCGGCCACCAGAAGCGCGACGCGCCAAGGCCCATCACCAGAAGCAGGGGATCGCCGCCAGCGCCGCCAAGGTCCTCGAAGGCGAGTTGGATGTCGCCGTTGTGCGCGTAGCGCGTGCCTACGACGTGCGTGTCTGCCACGTGCCCGCCTGCCACGTGCCCGTCTGCCACGTGCCTGTCTGCTACAGATGCCACGCTCGGCCTCCCGTGTCGATGGGCTCACGCGCATTACGCGAACGTCGTTCGCAATTTAGACTACCGTTTCAGGATCGCCGTTCGCAAACTGTCGGAGGACGTAACTCGGATGCCTGAGGTGCCAGACACCATCTGGATGCGCCGGGAGCACGCGAGGGTCGGCAGGCCCGCCGAGCGCAGCCGAGCTGAGCTAACCTCCGTCGCAATCGCGGTAGCCGATCGCGACGGCCTCGACGCGGTGTCAATGCGGCGCGTCGCAGCTGAGCTCGGGACGGGCCCCGCCTCTCTCTACCGCTACGTGGCTTCGCGCGATGACCTGCTCGACCTGATGGCTGACTCGGTAGCCGCCGAGTTCGAGCTGACCGGCCGGACTGGCGACTGGCTGGCCGACCTGCTCGACGTCGGCTGGCAGGCACGCGAAATCATGCTGCGCCATCGGTGGCTGCCAGGGCTGGTCATCAACAGGGGGGCGCTCGGCCCGCGCGGAGCTGACCTACTGGAGTATGTGCT
>DATHPF010000346.1:0-23158 GCA_035484155.1 Streptosporangiaceae bacterium | reverse complement strand
CTTGGTGCTCATGTCCCCCGTGGTTATGACCCCCGTGGCTATGACCGCACTGCTGGCCGTCGCAGATTCTGATCGAGGCGATGTCGGCGGCGGTCGTCACGATGCCCTCGCTGACCAGAAAGCCGGCCGTCAGGTCGATGTCGTCGCCGGGCGTCCGCATGGTCAGGCTGACGGCTTCCCCGCCGATCCTGATGCCGAGCGGCTCCTCGGCGGCGAGCAGGTCGGCGCGCTCGGTCACTGCGGCCGGATCGATGCTCACGCGCGTCACCCGCCTGCGCGCCGTCCGTCCTGCCACGGGTCACCTCCGCCCGATAGTTACCGTCCTTACAGGTACCCGGCTTGCTCTCGCAGGCTACGTCGGTTTGGATAGCTGTGTGGCGCCAGACGGTTCGCGCACTTTGCGCGGGATGATCCGAAACTGGCCGGTGTACCGGCAGCTGACCGGGAGCGACCGGCTGGGCCGGGGGGCCGCAGTGCGGTCGCCGCATACCGAGGCCGCCACGCCCCGCACCGAATCGGCCGACCGCGTGGTGAAGTCAATCTGCCCGTACTGCGCCGTCGGCTGCGGGCAGCGCGTCTTCGTGTCGAGGATCGGCCGCAAGGACACCGTCACGCAGATCGAAGGCGACCCGGACTCGCCGGTATCGCGCGGCCGGCTATGCCCGAAGGGCGCGGCCAGCAAGCAGCTGGTGACGCATCCGGGCCGGCTTACCAGGGTGCTGTACCGCCGCCCGTACGGGACCGCGTGGGAGCCGCTCTCCCTGGCGCAGGCCATGGACATGATCGCCGATCGGGTGCTGGCCACCAGGGAGGCGACCTGGCAAGAGACCTTCCAGGGCAGAGCCGTCCACCGCACGCTCGGCTTCGCTAGCCTCGGCGGCGCGACATTGGACAACGAGGAGAACTACCTCATCAAGAAGCTCTGGACCGCGCTCGGCGCGATTCAGATCGAGAATCAAGCCCGGATATGACACTCCGCCACCGTTCCCGGTCTGGGGACGAGCTTTGGTCGCGGCGGCGCGACGACGTTTCCCCGCGATCTCGTTAACTCCGACTGCATCGTCATCTGCGGTTCCAACATGGCCGAGTGTCATCCGGTCGCGTTCCAGTGGGTCGTGGAGGCGAAGGCGCGCGGCGCGACCGTCATCCATATCGACCCGCGGTTCACCCGCACGAGCGCACTCGCCAGCACGCACGTCGCCAGCAGGGTGGGCGGCGACATCGTGCTCATCGGCGCGCTGGTGAATCATGTGCTGTCGGGCGGGCACGAGTTCCGCGAGTACGTGACGTCGTATACCAACGCCGCCGACATCCTGCCGGAGGACTTCAGCGACACCGAGGAGTCCGACGGGCTGTTTTCCGGATATGACCCGGTGACCAGGACCTACGACAACGCTAGCTGGCAGCCGACCGGCGAGCGCGACCTCACCCTGACGCATCCGCGCTGCGTCTTCCAGGTGCTGAGGCGGCATTTCGCCAGGTACACCCCGGAGCTTGTCGAGCGGGTCTGCGGCATCGGCCCGGCTGACTTCGCGAAGATCGCCGACGCACTGGTCCGGTGCAGCGGGCGGGACAAGACGACGGCCTGGGTGTACGCGGTCGGCTGGACTCAGCACACCACGGGCGTGCAGCACATCCGGAGTGCCGCCATCTTGCAGTTGCTGCTGGGCAACATGGGCCGGCCCGGCGGCGGAATCCTGGCGCTGCGCGGTCATGCGAGCATCCAGGGCTCGACCGATATCCCGACGCTGTTTGACCTGCTGCCCGGCTACCTGCCGACACCACGAGCCGAAGACGACACCATGGCCAGCTACCTGACCAGGCTGCCTGACACCGGGTTCTGGGGCAACAAGCGTGCTTACCTGGTCAGCTTGCTGAAGGCGTGGTTCGGCGACGCGGCGACGGCTGAGAACGAGTACTGCCTGCCGCTGCTGCCGCGCCTGTCCGGTGATCACGGCACGTACCGGACTGTCCTCGACATGATCGAGGGCAAGGTGAAGGGCTACTTCCTGTGGGGCCAGAATCCGGCCGTCGGGTCCGCAGGCGGCCGGCTGCAGCGGCTGGCCCTGGCGAAGCTGGACTGGCTTGTCGTGCGCGACCTCGCGCTGATCGAAAGCGCTGCGTTCTGGCAGGACAGCCCGGAGATAGCGAGTGGCGAGCTGACGACTGCCGGCATAGGCACCGAGGTCTTCTTCCTGCCTGCCGCCGCCCACGTCGAGAAGGACGGCACCTTCACTAATACGCAGCGGATGCTGCAGTGGCACCACAAGGCGCTGGAACCACCAGGCGATGCCCGCAGCGACCTCTGGTTCGCCTACCACCTGGGCAAGCGGATCCGGGCTAAGGTGGCATCCTCCGCCGCGAGCCGCGATCAGCTGCTGAAAAATCTCACCTGGGACTATCCGGAGACCGGCGACGAAGCAGAACCGGACGCCGCTGCCGTCCTGCGCGAGATCAACGGCTACGGCCCCGATGGCACGCTGCTCAGCGGCTTCGCCGAGCTCAAGGACGACGGCTCGACGGCGTGCGGCTGCTGGATCTACTCCGGCTGCTACGCGGGCGGCGTCAATCAGACCGCTCGGCGGCGGCCGCAAGCCGAGCAGACCTGGGTCGCGCCCGAATGGGGCTGGGCCTGGCCAGCCAACCGGCGGCTGCTCTACAACAGGGCGTCCGCTGACCCGGCCGGCCGGCCCTGGAGCGAGGCAAAGAAGTACGTCTGGTGGGATGAGCAGGCGGCCCAGTGGACCGGCCACGACGTCCCGGACTTCGAGAAGGGCAAGCCGCCCGGCTACGTCCCGCCGGCGGGTGCTACCGGTCCGGCGGCGCTGGCCGGGACTGACCCGTTCATCATGCAGCGCGACGGCAAGGGGGCGCTGTTCGTGCCCACGGGCCTGAAGGACGGCCCGCTGCCCACCCACTACGAATCCGCCGAGTCGCCCGTGCGCAACGACGTCTACAAGCAGGACGTCAGCCCGGTCTCGGTGACGTACCCGGGCGACCGCGCAACTGCCGAGCAACTAGCCGGTCACGATGCCGCGTTCCCCTATATATTCACGACGTACCGGCTGACCGAGCACCATACGGCCGGGGGGATGAGCCGCACGCTGTCCAGGCTGGCCGAATTGCAGCCGGAGCTGTTCTGTGAGGTATCGCCTCAGCTGGCGCGCATCCGGGGGCTGGAGAACGGCGGCTGGGCAACGATCATCACGGCGCGGTCAGCCATCGAGGCCAGGGTGCTGGTGACCCGCAGGATGCGGCCGCTGCGCCTGGCTGACGGTGCCGTGGTGCATCAGGTCGGGCTGCCGTATCACTGGGGCGGGCAGGGGCTGGTGACCGGAGACGTGACGAACGATCTGCTGCCGTTCGCGCTCGACCCCAACGTGCTGATCCAGGAGAGCAAAGTGGCCACTTGCGATGTCAGGCCGGGACGCCGGCCCACCGGTGCTGCGCGGCTTGACCTGGTGGCGCTGTACCGGCGGCGAGCTGGGCTGGACGCGGACCATGACAGCTGACCGGCGCAACTCGCTCTACGGGCCGCTCGACGACGTGTCGGGCAACGCCGGCTACGCCGCGCACCCGGAGCGGGTCGGCTTCTTCACCGACACCAGCGTGTGCATCGGCTGCAAGGCGTGCGAGGTTGCGTGCAAGGAATGGAACGGCCTGCCCAATACCGATCCTGGCGTGCTCTCGCTCACCGGCATGTCCTACGACAACACCGCCGAGCTCGGGGCGAATAGCTGGCGGCACGTGGCGTTCATCGAGCAGGAGGTGCCGGCTCAAGACGTTATCCGCGAGATCTCCGACGGCGAGGGCCCGGCGACCCGCTGGCTGATGGCATCCGACGTGTGCAAGCACTGCACCCACGCAGCGTGCCTGGACGTGTGCCCGACCGGCGCTCTCGTCCGGACTGAGTTCGGCACGGTGGTCGTGCAGCCGGATGTCTGCAACGGCTGCGCCTACTGCGTGTCCGCGTGCCCGTTCGGCGTCATCGACCGGCGTGAGGACGACGGCCGGGCGTGGAAGTGCACGATGTGCTACGACCGGCTCCGGGGCGGGCTCGAGCCCGCCTGCGCCACGGCGTGCCCGACCGACTCCATCCAGTTCGGGCCGCTGGACGAGCTGCGGGAGATCGCGCAGACCCGGCTCGAGGTACTGCACGCGGACGGGCACACGACGGCGCGGCTCTACGGAGAAGACCCGGACGACGGCATCGGCGGCGCGGGCGCGTTCTTCCTGCTGCTGGACGAGCCGGAGGTCTACGGGCTGCCGCCTGACCCGGTCGTGACGACCAAGGACCTGCCGTCGATGTGGCGATGGGCCGGCGCCGGAGCCGCCATCCTGGCGGCCGGCGTCGCCGTCGCGTTCGCGGGCAAGCGCCCCTGGTGGACACAGTGACCAGGGAGGAACTGCAGGTCCCGCCCGCGGAGTTCCAGTCGTACTACGGCCGGCCGATCCTGAAGGTCAGCCGGTGGAAGGAACCGCACCTGCCCGCCTACCTCTTCCTCGGCGAGCTGTCCGGCGCCCTGGCGATGGTTGGTGCCGTCGCGCACGCGACGGGGCGCCGGTCACTGGCGCGGACCGCCAGGCTCGCGGCCGCGGGCAGCGCGTACGCCGGCGGCGCGTTCCTGACCATCGAGCTCGGCCGGCCGGAGCGGTTCCTGCACATGCTGCGGGTCGCCAAGCCGACGTCGCCGATGAGCATGGGGTCGTGGATCCTGTCAGCGCACTCTGGCCTGGTGTCGGCGACCGCGGCCAGCGAGGTGAGTGGCCGGCTGACCGCGCTCGGCAGCGCCGCCGGCGTCGCCGCTGCGGTGACCGGCCCGCTGCTCGCCGCCTACCCGGCCGTGCTGCTGGCCGACACCGCGGTACCCGCCTGGCACGCCGCGCATCGCGAGCTGCCGATGCTGTTCGTCGGCGGCGCGATGACGGCGGCCGGTGCGGCTGGACTGGCGGCCAGCGCTGTCAGCCGGAGCCGAGCGGACTTCGACGCCGCGTACCGGCTGGCGGTGATCGGATCGGCTGTGGAGAGCCTCGGCGGCTACGGGCTGGAGACCATGCGGGGCCTGGTCGGCGAGCCCTACCGGACCGGGCCGGGGGGCCAGATGCTGACCGTAGCCCGGTACCTGACGATGAGCGGGGGAGTGGCGGCTCTTGCGGCCCGGCGCAGCCGGACGGCGGCCGCGGTATCCGCGGCGCTGCTCACCGGTGGCGGTCTGGCCGCCAAGTTCGCGGTGCTGCGGGCGGGCAAGGCGTCGGCCGCTGACCCCAAGTACGTGATCGCCAGCCAGCGCCGCGGGGTCAGCTAGGAGCTTCGCCTAGGCGCCGGACCTGAACCGGGTGTTCCCGGCGCTGGCTGCTTAACGCTGCCGGGGCGAGCGCCATATTCTGCGTTGATGCCTGCCTCCGGAGCGAACGGCCGCCCCGCTGCCGCCGAGACGTTGCTTGTGAAAATACGCACAAGCCGTTTCCGCGGAAACGTCGTGAACGTGGCAGGCTGGGCGCCGACGGCCAACATCGTGGCCGTCGGCGACACCGCTGACGAAACTGCGCCTAGCTGCCCAGGATTTTGGCCTTGGCGGCGGAGAACTCCTCGTCGGTCAGCGCGCCCTGCTGGTGCATCGTGGTCAGCTGGTTGAGCTGGTCCATGACCGAGGGGCCCGGTCCAGCCTGGGCCGGTGCGGCCTGCTGGGCCTGGGCCTGCTGCGCCTCGACATCGCTGAGCCGCTGATCTTGGTCCGCCTCGGCGTTGGATTGCGCCTCCGCGCGGCGGCCCATCGACCGCCCGACGGCGAACGTGCCGCCTATCGCCGCTGCTCGCATGACTGGACGCCGCCGGACGACCATTCCTCGCCTGCCGATCATTGCGCTACCTCCTGTCGACGTGCCACGTCACAGATCCGAGCCGGTCGGCAGTTCCAGGCCGAGGGCGATCATGATTTCCGGCGCGGCGGAGACCACCCTGGTCATGCCAGTCTGCGGAGCTACCGCAGTCAGCACGCCGAGAATCTCGCGTGGCGTGGCCCCGACGTCGAGGGCCCCCTGGACCTGGAAGAGGTAGGACGCCGGCGGGGCATCCAGCGCCACCAGCGCGGCTATCTTCACCAGCGCGAATGTCTTGGGCTCCAGGCTGCTGTCAGCCCGCAGCTGCTCCCGCATCTCGATAGCCTCACCGAGGATGCCCGACTCGCCCATCGCGAGCGCCAGCAGCGTGTCGCTGGTCGCCTTGTCGACAGTCGTAGGACTGCTCACGTACGCCTCCAGATTGTCGTGGTCTACGTCCGACGATGCGGCTCAGCAGACGTCACGTCATCACCCGCCTGGAGTGAATCCATCCGGCGCGGCCCGTGCGATCGTGTCCTGATGACGGGCCGCCGCGCCCGCACGTGGATCGGGGGACACGCGTGCTCAAGGGACTTCTCAACATCATCTGGCTCGTGGTCGAAGGGCTATGGATGGCACTCGCCTACGTGCTGGCCGGTATCCTCTGCTTTGTCCTGATTATTACGATCCCGTTCGGGATCGCGTCGTTTCGTATCGCGGGCTATGTCCTGTGGCCGTTCGGCCGGACCGTCGAACGCCGGCCTGAATCGGGTGCCGCGTCGCTGATCGGCAATGTCCTGTGGGTCATCCTGTTCGGCTGGTGGCTCGCCCTCGGCCATCTGATCGCGGGGGTGGCGCTCTGCCTGACGATCATCGGTATCCCGCTCGGCCTCGCCAGCTTCAAGATCATCCCCGTCACGCTGGTCCCGCTCGGCACCCAGATCGTGCCGACCGGCCGCGCTTACAGCGGCCGCGCGTACTAGCGGACGATAATGGCGGGGCCGGCCCGCTCGATGAGGTGGCCGATCACGGGCGCGCCAGGGATCTCGCCGGCGACCAGCAGCCCGCCGGAGGTCTGCGCATCTGCGAGCATGATCAGCTGCTCCTCGCTGACCGCGCCGAAGTCGGCATGCGGTGCGACCCAGTCCAGGTTGCGGCGGCTGCCGCCGGGCACATAGCCGGCCCGCAGGGCAGCCAGCGCGCCCTCGATCAGCGGCACCGCGGCGCTGTCGATTACCGCGGTCACGCCGCTGGCCCTGGCCAGCTTGAACAGGTGACCTAGCAGGCCGAAGCCGGTCACATCGGTCGCGCACGTGATCCCGGCGGCCAGCGCCTGCTTGCTGGCGCTGGCGTTCAGCGTGGTCATGACCTCGATGGCGGCCGGGAACACCTCGCCGGTTGCCTTGTGCCGGGAGTTCAGCACGCCGCTGCCGATCGGCTTGGTCAGCGACAGCGCCACGCCCGGCCGGCCCGCGTCGATGCGGAGCAGCGCGGCCGGGTCGGCGAGCCCGGTGACGGCCATGCCGTACTTCGGTTCTGGGTCGTCGATGCTGTGCCCGCCGGCGACGTAGCAGTTCGCCGAGGCGGCCATGTCCAGGCCGCCGCGCAGCACCTCGGCGGCGAGGTCGGCGCTGAGCACGTCGCGCGGCCAGCCGAGCAGGTTGAGCGCAACCAGCGGGTCGCCGCCGACGGCGTACACATCAGACAGCGCGTTGGCCGCCGCGATCTGCCCGAAGGTGTAGGCGTCGTCCACGACCGGGGTGAAAAAGTCGGCGGTCGCGACGATCGCCCGGTCCGGCGCGATCTGGACCACGGCCGCGTCGTCGCCGTGCTCGACGCCGATGAGCAGGTCGGCCGGCTGCCGCGCGGGAATCAGCCGGGCGACCGCGTCCTCGAGCTCGCCCGGCGGGATCTTGCACGCGCAACCGCCGCCGCGCGCGTACTGGGTCAGCCGTACCTGCGCCTGAGTCGTCACAACCGAACACTATGCAACGGCGTCGCGGCGAGCCGGGCGGACATCCTCGAATCCGGCGCTGCCTGGAACTGACCGGTCTCCCTATCGCCGGCTGCTAAATGCCGGGTTACTGTGATCTTGTGTACGACCGAGTGATTACTGTGCCCGCCTTGCCCTCCCGGGTGGTCGGCGAGTACCTCATGCCGACCGAGAAGGTTGTCCTCAGTGTCCGGATGCATCCGGTGGCGATCATCCGGCCGCTGAGCCTGATTCTCGTCAGCCTGATCGGCGCAGGCCTGGTGACCTGGGTTACCCCGCCTGCGCTGAGCCTGTTGGTGGCGGTGGTCTGGATCCTGTGGGGCGTGGTGTTCCTGCGGCAGGCCTGGAACCTCATTCTCTGGTGGCGGCGGTACTTCGTACTCACCGAGAACCGCCTGATGCTGATCACGAACCTGTTAGTCGTGGACGTCGGCATGATGCCGCTCGCGAAGGTGACCGACATGAGGTTTCATCAGAGCACCTTCGGCCGCGTTTTCGCGTACGGCGAGTTCATTGTCGAGTCCGCCGGACAGGACCAGGCACTGAGCCACGTTCAGCCGGTGCCGTACCCGTCGGAGATGTACCAGGAGATACTCGCCCTGATTTTCCCGCCGAAGCCGGGTGCGCCGGCGCTGCGACCAGGTCCGTCGGGTCGTTCTGGTCCTTCGGGTTCGGGTCCTTCGGGTTCGGGTCCGCCGGGTTCGGGTCCGTCGGGTTCCGGTCCGTCGGGTCCGACGCGGCCCTCCTGGCCTGCGGCGCCCGCGTCGGGAGCGTCGGGAGGCCCGCAGGACGATCCGGGGTACTGAAGGCTGCTCGCGCATTGCCGCGCTGTGATGAACTGCGTAAGGGATGGCAACGACGATGGAGGGTGGCGCGGTGACGAGCGAGATTGCGGAGCAGCGGGCGGCACTGCAGGCGGTGTGGGCAGGTCAGACCCTGTGCGACGCACTGGCGTCGACAGCCGAGCGGTTCGGTGACCTGCCCGCCTACTCTGACCGCGACGGCACCGGCGCCTGGCAGACGATCTCGTGGGCGCAGGCCAGGGAGCAGGCACTGGCGCTGGCGGCTGGCTTTGCCGAGCTTGGCCTTCAGCCCGGCGACAAGGTCGCACTCATGCTGCCGAACCGGCTCGAGCACGTACTCGCCGATTTTGGCGTGCTGCACGCCGGCGGCGTGCCGGTTACCTTCTACGCGACCCTCGCGCCGGATCAGATCGCGTTCATGGCGGCCAACTGCGACGCGAAAGTCGCCGTCATTGACGGCGCCAATGAGCTTGCCCGCTGGCGGCAGGTGCTGTCTGAGCTGCCGTCGCTGCGCCGGGTCATCGTCCGGGACGCGACCGCCTGCCCGGCGGAGGCGCCGTTCATGAGCTGGCACGACTTCGCCACGCTGGGGGCACAGGTGAGGGCGAACGACCCCGTTCCGGTCCTGGACAGGATCGCGGCCATCACGCCGGACGATCCCGTCACGTTGCTGTACACCTCCGGCACCACCGGCAACCCCAAGGGTGTGATCATCACCCACGCCAACGCACTGTACGAGGTGGAGGCTGCCCGCGCAGGCGGGAACGCGCCGCTGCACGTGCTGTGGGTGTCTTACCTGCCGCTGGCGCACATAGCCGAGCGGATGTTCACGCTATACCTGGGGATCTGCAACGCCTGTCACACCTACTTCTGCCACGACGCGGCAACCCAGCTGGTCGCCACCATGAGCGAGGTGAAGCCGACCGCGTTCTTTGGCGTGCCGCGGATCTTCGAGAAGGTCATGGCTGGCGTGCAGGCGCTCCTGGCCGGCGAGCAGGATGCGGCCAGGAAGACGGCGGTCGCCGCGGCCATGGCGACGGGCCTGGAGTACGTGCGCAGCTTGCAGTACGGCCAGACCACCCCGGCCGAGCTGGCCGAGCGCTTCGCCGGGGCAGAAGAGCAGGTGCTGCGGCCGATCAGGTCGCTGCTCGGCCTCGGCGCGGCGGAGATCGTGACCAGCGGCGCGGCGCCGCTGCCGCCGGAAGTCGGTGAGTTCTTCGGCGGCCTTGGCGTGCGAATCCTGGACGTGTACGGGATGAGCGAGACGACGGGCGCGTTCACGACGAACACGCCACAAGCGTTCCGGCTCGGCACCGTCGGGCGCCCGGTCCCCGGCATCGAGGTGCGGATCGCCGACGATGGCGAGATCCTGGCTCGCGGCCCGCTTGCCACGCCCGGCTACCTCAACCTGCCGGAGCAGACAGCTGACCTCATCGATGCCGACGGCTGGGTGCACACCGGCGACATCGGCACCGTCGACGCCGACGGCTTCGTGTCGGTCGTCGACCGCAAGAAGGAGCTGATCATCACCGCGGGCGGAGAGAACGTGTCGCCGGCCGCGGTCGAGACCCTGCTGGTCGCGCACCCGCTGATCGGCCAGGCGCTGGCCTACGGCGACCGGCGGCCGTACCTGGTCGCGATCCTGACGCTGGACAGCGGCGTCGCGCCCGTGTGGGCCAGGGCGCATGGCATCGAGGCGTCGTCGCTGGCCGAACTGGCTGCTAACCCCGTGGTGCGCGCGGAGGTCGGGCGCGCGGTCGCCGACGCGAACGCCAAGCTAGCCCGCGTGCAGCAAGTGAAGTACTGGGAGCTGCTGCCGGTGGAGTGGACCGCGGAGAGCGAGGAGCTGACGCCCACGTTCAAGCTCAAGCGCCGCGTCGTGCACGCAAAGTACGCCGACGTCATCGACGGCTTGTACGCGAACGCGAGCTAGCCAGGCTTGCGCGCTAGCCGGGCTTGCGTTTTAGCCGGGCTTGCGTGCGCCGGTCGCGAAGTAGCCCGGCATGTACTGCGCCGTCGGGCCGACGTGATGCGGACGCTCGCGGAACCGGGTGATGACAAAACCCGCCGCCAGCTGGCCGCCGATCTGCTCGGTGAGCGAGTGGCTGTACTCGACCGGCGCGTCCAGGCCCCAAAGCCGCTCGCGCTCGTCCGCACTCAGGTGCGTCACGTCGGAATAGGGCAGCGCGTGCCGGACGACAAGCTCGTCGCGGTTCTCGCTGGCGTCGGCGTCGAAGATGAAGACGTCGGGATTCATGAAGCCGGTGAGCAGCTCGCCGCCGGGCCGCAGCACGCGGTAGCACTCCCGCCAGACCGGGGCCAGGGCCGGGCAGAACACGTTCGAAACCGGATTGAAGACCACGTCGAAGCTCGCGTCAGCGAACGCGCCCAGATCCCGCATGTCGCCGAGGACCGTGGTCAGTTCCAGCCCGTCGCGCTCGGCGACTAGCTGGTCCTGGGCGAGCTGCCGCGGTGAGTTATCCAGCACGGTGACTGTCGCGCCGGCGGCGGCCAGGATGGGTGCCTGCTGACCGCCACCGCTTGCCAGGCACAGCACGTCGGTCCCCGCGAGCGGGTCGGGGAACCAGTCGCGCGGGACCGGGTCGTAGCCGATCAGGACGACCGACCAGGACCCCGCCCTCGCCGCCGCGATGACGTCAGGGCTGACCGGCACGGTCCACTCGTTCCCGGTGCCGACCTCGCGGTCCCACGCCGCCCTGTTGTGTGCTGTCGCATCGAATTCGCTGGTCACCTCCGGGACGGTAGCGCCTCCGGCCGCTGTCCGCACCTCGTTACCGGCTGAAGGGGTGGTCGCCGGCGGACGGGGTCGGAGCTGGCGGGGTCGCCGCCAGCGGGCGGAAGATCATGCAGCTACTGGTGGCGTGCGCGTAGAGCTTGCCGTGCGCGTCGGTCAGGCTGGCCTGCGCCAGGGCCGAGCGGCCGCCCAGGTGAGTCACCGTCGCCTCGCACTTCATGGGCCCGGTCGCCGCCGTCACCGGGCGCAGGAACTTCACGGTCAGGTCCAGGCTGGTGTAGTGGGTGCCCGCGGGCAGCATGCTCTGCACGGCGCAGCCGCAGGCCGAGTCGCACAGCGTGGCGATCATGCCGCCGTGCACCGAGCCGATCGGGTTGTAATGAAACTCGGCGGGCGTGAACTCGAATGCAACCACGCCCGGCTGCACGAAGGCGGGCCGGAAGTCCAGCGTGTGCGCGATCGGCGCGCCGGGCAGGGTCCCGTCTAGCAGGGCCTGGAGGAACGAGGCGCCGTCTTGCTCACGGGCGGCGGCCGCGGTGATCGCCGGATCGTCCCAGCTGTAGGTGCGCTCACGCGTTGCGTCCGTGGCCTCCGCGGCTGTACTGCCTGCGGCGGCCGCGGTGGCGGGCTGGCTAGGCCGCAGATCTGCGTGGTGCACGAGTACCTCCAGTCTGGGCCGGGACGTGGCGGGCGGTACGGTCGTTGCGCAGGCCCATGACGGCTGGCAGCGGCACCGGGTAGCCGGCGTCGGCAGGCCCGATCGACGGCCTGATGACGAGGGCATCGCGGGTTCGCTCCGCGGGTGCGTCTGGCCAGCGGCGGGCGATGATGCCGCGCATCCTGTCGTTGGCAGGCAGGACGTCGAGCACCAGCACGCGGACGCCGCGTCGTGCCGCCCGGCTGACCAGCATGTCCAGCAGCGCTGTGCCGAGCCCGCGCCCTTGCCAGTCATCACCGATGACGAGGCCGATGTTGGTTTCGAGCTGGCCGTCGGCCGCCAGCGAATCGGCGGCCATAGCATGCCCGATGACTGCGTCGCGGCTGTCGGTCAGGATCAGGATGTCCGCGGACCCGGTCACGCCGGACAGCGTGCGGAGAAGCGAGGTGCTCGGCGGCGCCACGCTGGCGAAGAACCGGAAGTACTGGGACTGGGGCGACAGACCGCAGACGAAAGCGCGGATGGCGTCGGCGTCCCCTGGACCGCCGCTTCTGATCAGGCCGGTGCCCCAGCCGGCCAGCTCGGGGCCGATGAGTAGCGGCGCCGCGAGTTTTGGCGGGCTGCTTGTCAGGGTTCGATTCATAGACCCAGCTGTCATACCGCCAGCGTGACCCACTCTTGCTAAGTCTGTCAAGTAGACCTAGCATATGATCATGAAGAGATCCTGGGCGCTCGACTACGACACGTCGAACTGCAACATCGCGGCGGCACTGTCGATCGTCGGGGAGAAATGGACCTTCCTCGTACTGCGCGAGGCGTTCAACGGCGTTCGCCGATTCGACGACATGCAGCGTCGCACCGGTGCGCCGCGGCAGGTGCTGAGCAGCCGGCTGGCCACGCTCGTCACCGAGGGCATCCTGCGCAAAGTGCCCTACCAGGAGGAGGGTCAGCGCCCCCGCAGCGAGTACCGGCTCACCGAGAAGGGCATCGAGCTGTTCCCGATGATCGCCGCGCTGCTGGCCTGGGGCGACAAGTATGCTGCGTGGCCTGGCGGTCCCGCGGTCGAGCTGACACACCGGGATTGCGGAGCCCCGGTGCACCTGGAGCTAGCGTGTTCGGCGGGGCATGTGCTCGACTCGGCCAGGGACGTGACGCCAGTACCGGGCCGGGGCGCCCGCCGCATCGCCTGACGCGCCGATAGGGTCTGGTACCGGAGGCGTCAGGGCACCTGGTGGTCCCCCCGGTCTTCAAAACCGGTGGACGGCGCTCCGCGTCGTCGGCGGGTTCGATTCCCGTCCGCCTCCGCCACCAGGGCGCCAGTCATCCTGTCAGCTCCAGAGCCTGCGGTTCGGCCTTCGGCTTGCTCCGCGATGCGCTTGGCGGGTGCCCGAACCGCAGGTACAGCGCCGGCAGCACGAACAGATTCAGCAGCGTTGACGTCGCCAGCCCGCCGAGGATCACGACGGCCATCGGGTATTCGATCTCCTGCCCCGGCCGATCGCCGTAGAAGACAAGCGGCGACAAGGCCAGCGCCGTCGCGAGGGCAGTCATCAGGATCGGTGAGAGCCGCTCACTGGCGCCGCGCATGACGAGTTCAGGCCCGAATGGCACATTCTCCAGATTCTCCAGGTGCCGGAAATGGCTGATCATCAAGATTCCGTTCCGGGCGGCAATGCCGAGCACAGTGAAGAAACCCACCAACGCGCCGAGCGTGATCGTGCCGAGGTCTGCATAAGCGGCGATTACGCCGCCGACAAGGGCCATCGGCAGGGTGAGGAACTCGAGGATCGCTGCCCGCCAGTTCCGGAACGCGGCCTGGAGCAGCAGCAAAATGAGGAGCAGGGCGCCGGTCCCATACTCCAGCAGGGTTTTCTGGGCTGCCGCCCGCTCGGTTGCCTCGCCCAGAATGGCCGTGGTGTAGCCGCGCGGCATCTTGATCCTTGCCAGGGCGGCGTGGACGGCCGCAATCACGGTCCCAAGGGAGCGGCCGCTGATATCCGCGTCGACCTCGTCGGCCCGGGTCCCGTTCTCCCGGTAGATCACGCTCGGCCCTGGCCTGATGACGATCGAGGCTACGGTGCCCAACGCCACCTGACCGCCAGCTGGTGTGTCGATCGGGAGCTGATACAGGCTGCTGAGGTCGGCGCGGGTCGGCGGCGTACTCCACATCGCAACCGTGTAGACGTCGCCGTCGGTGGGGATCTCCGCGACCGGCTCGCTGGAGATCATGATCGCGGCCTCGCGCCGGATCCCGCCGGGCGTCAGGCCGTACTTCTGGGCGGCGACGGTGTTGACCGTGATGTCCACCTCGGGGATGAACTCCAGCGGAGCTGGCTGCACATCGTCGAGGCCGGGGATTTTGTCGAACGCACGCTTGATCTGGCCAGCTAGCCGCGTCAGCGTGGTCAGGTTCGGTCCGTAGATACGGACCGCCACGTCCTCGGTCGTCCCGTTCGTCAGCACCTCGTCGATGCGCTCGTGCAGGTAGGTCAGCACGTCGCTGTACGCGCCGGGATGGCTGGCAGCTACCGCCCTGATCTGGTTCATCACCTTGTCGTAGTTGGCGTTGGGGGTGAGGGCGATCCAGTTCTCCGAGAAGTTCACGCCGTTGACTTCCTCGCCGAGCGGCGCCGTCCCGATATGGGCGCCGACTTGGGCGACACCCTTGATTTTCAGCACCTCTTGCTGGACCTGCGTCACCTGCCGGTCCATTTCCCCGACCGACGTCTCCGACTTCGTCACAAAGTGCATGAGGAAGTCCGGCTCTTTGAATGTCGGGAAGAGGTCCGATCCGAGCTGCGGATAGAGCACGATGCCGACAGTGACCGCAGCCAGGGCGACGGCCAGTGCGGCCAGCGGTACCTTGAGCAGCCGTTCCAGACCTCTGGCGTACTGCCGCTTCAGGACCCGCATGAGCGGCGGATCGGCCGGCTTCAGCGGCGCGTTGGCGAGCAACACCAGGCCCATGGCCGGCGTCAACGTCAGGGCAACCAGCATTGACGCAAGAACAGCGATGCCGTACGCAAGGGCGAGCGGCCGGAAGAATGCCCCGGTCAGGCCGCCAACGAGCATGACGGGAATCACAGCGACGATGTTGATGAGGGTGGCATAAAGGATCGCCACCCGGACCTCGAGTGAGGCAGCGAGTACCAGGTGCAGCGGCGTGATTCGCTGGCCGCTGGCCCGCCAGGCCCGTAGCCGACGAATGATGTTCTCCATGTCGATGATCGCGTCGTCCACCACGACCCCGACCGCGACCGCGAACCCCGCGAGAATCATCGTGTTAATGGTCGCGCCAGTCGCCTCGAACACTATCGCGGCGGCCGCGAGCGACAGCGGGATCGCGAGCAAGCTGATCAGCGCGCCACGCCACTGGAACAAAAACGCAAACAGGACGAATATCACGAGGATGCAGCCCAGCAGGACCGACACGCCGAGATTGTGAATGGCGAGCTGGATGAAGTCGGCCTGCCGGAAGATGTTCGGGTTGACGTTAATTCCCTTGAGCCCAGGCGCGAGCTGCCTGAGTGCTGCGAGTACGCCGTTGGTGACCTGCAGCGTGTTCGCACCGGGGAACTTCTCGACAACAATCATCTCTCCCGGCTTGCCGTTAATCACGGCATCGCCGGCCAGCGGCGGGTACCCCCAGACCACGTCGGCTACCTGCCCGATCCGCAAGAATCCCTTACCCCGCTGGACGACAGGAACGTTGGCCATCTGCGCGGGAGTCTTGATCGGCTGGATATCGCGCAGGTAGACGCGCTGGTTCGGGGTCTCGAGGTAACCCAGCGAGCCAACGGCCGCGCCCGTAACGTACTTGACCTCGGTGGTATCAACGGCATCTGCGGCGACGGTCATGACCTGGTCGAGGCTGACGTGATTCGCCGCCAGCTCCGCCGGATTGCCCTCGATCATGATCTCTTTGTTGCGCTGACCCCAGATCGCCGCGTTGGCAACCCCTGGGACAGCCATCAGTCGCGGCCTGATCAGCCACTGCGAGATCATCGACAGATCCATCGGCGAGATCTTCGTCGAGGTCAACCCGATCTGGATGATCCGGCTCGTCGCCGACACGATGGGATACACCTGCGGCGGATCGCACCAGCTCGGCAGCGACGGCGCAGTGGTCTGCAGCCGCTCCTCGACCAGCTGCCTGGCGTGCAGTTCGTTGGTACCTGCGTTGAAGTACAAGTAGATCGCCGAGAGCTGCGGCTCGGAGTCCGATCGGATGTCGTTCACACCGGGGACGCCTTGGAGCGCGGCCTCAAGCGGGACCGTGGTGAGGGCCTCTACCTCGGATGGTGATAGGCCGAGACAGCCCGTCTGGATTTCCACTGACACCGGCGCGAACTCCGGAAACACGTCCAGCTTCTGATGTCCGATGGTCTGGATGCCGAAGTACATGAGCACGACAGCAAGGCCCATGACGAGATACCTGAACTTCAGGCTTGTGGCGACGATCCAGCGCACTGGTCACCGTCCCCCGACGCCGCGAGCCCTGCCCGGGCCGAAGTGACCCGAGCCTGGATCACGTCTCAACGCCGACGCCGTTCTGAACGCCAAGCAGTTCCTCCGCGCCCTGGGTGACAACCACTGCGCCAGGCGCTAGGCCCTGGCTGACGACGACCTGATTGCCGTTGATGGTGGCGACGGTGATGAAGTGAATGGTGAAGCTGAGCCTTCCGGTTTCGGTGTAGACAGCGGTCTGCCCGTCCGGCTCGTACAGCAGGGCCTGGACCGGGACAATCGTCTCGGGGCCCGCGACTGATGCTGGCGCAGTCCGGAGGCCCAGTCGCGACGCCCCGAGCGGCGTCAAGACCACGCTGAGGTTCCCTCCGACTTGCTCCATTCGGGCCGGTGGCACCCCTAGGCCTCCGGTGGCTGAACCCGGACCGCACCCACTCAGCATCGCGATTGCGGCGGCGGCCACTATGTACGGTGCCGCTCCTGGACGTCTGTTTCTGGTACGCACCAACCTGGACACCTCCTTCTTGATGGCGGGTCGCTAGACGGCGGGGCTTTGCGACGCAGTGACCCAGGCCAGGTCACCGGTAGGGGGCTCGACTATTTCCGCCGGCACGGGGGCCGTCGGCCCGGCCATGAGCGCAGCGCCAGGCAACAACAGCAGGTTGACCAGTGTGGCGACGCCAAGGCCGCAGGCGATGACGACGGCAGCGCCGTGAACGGTCTCGGTGCCGGCGGTCTGGCCCATGACGATGAACGGCAGCAGCATGAGACACGTCACGAGCGCCGAGATGATGACCGATGCCGCGCTCTCGCCGGACCCCGTGACCAGCAATTCTCTGGTCAGCTCGCCGCCGTCGGCGACGTGGCGACGCCTGATTCGTCCAATGACAACGATGGCCTGGCGCAGCGCGATCACTACCACCGCGAGCAGCCCGGCCGCGGCGCTCAGCGAGGTTGATCCAATGTCCTGCGCGACCAGACCGCCGACCGCTACCGGCGGAAGAATGGCGGCCATCGCCAGCAGCGTCAGCCGCCAGCTCCCGATCGCCGCCTGCCCGATCAGCAAAATCCCCACGAGCGCCGCGATCAGGAAGCTGATGAACTGCGGCCGTGATGTCCCGCCGGAGGACTGGGCTTCCAGTTGAGCGTGGTACTCAAGCGGGAAGCTCATGCTGGCCAGGCCGCGGTTGATGGCGGCGTCCACCAAGCCGGCGTCGCCGCGCGTGACGGGCGCCGTGATGTCCAGGAACGGCGAAAACTGGTCGTGCTGGATGTCCTCGGGCTCGGCGCCAAGGCTCACGGTGGCGACGCTGCCCAGCCGCACCTGGCTGTTGTTGCCATAATCGATCAGCAGGTTCTCGACGTCGGTGAGGTTGCTGACAAGATCCGGCTGAGCCTTGACGACGACGTCGAAGACCTTGTCCTGCTGGAAGAAGTTCCCGACCGTCAGGCCAAGCAGGAGTGTGCCGGCCTCGCGCCGGACGTCGCCGGGCGTAAGGCCGTACAGCTGCGCCGCGTCCGCATTGACCTGGACATTGATCGTCGGCTGCAGAACCGGCGACTGGATATGCGGCGAGCCGAGGCCGTGAATTCTCCACATCATCGAGCGGACGCCGTACGCGAGCCTGGTGAGCTCGGGCAGATCCGGGCCGTAGATCCGGACGTCGGCATCGCCGGACGGCGCCGACAGGACGCCGGTCATTGAGTCGGTCTCATAGGTGCTCACCGTGCCCCGCATACCGGGAGTGCCCGCCACGATCGCATCAACTGCGGCGATTGTCTTGCCATAGTCCGCGGCTGGCTTCAGCTCAATCCAGATGTGTCCGGTATTCGTGTTGTCGATCTGGTCCGACGTTGCGGCGCGCCCAAGCGTGGCGCTGACCTGCTGGACCCCGTGTATCGCGAGCAGTTCACGATCGGCTAGGGCGGTGATGCGGTTCAGCTCAGTCAGCGACATCCCCGGCGCGCCGGTCCAGGTGACATCGAGATCGCGATCTTGGAAGACGGGAGGAGCGGGATGGATCATCGGCAAAGTGATGGCGAGACCGGCGGCGGCGATAACGCTGACCGCCCACAGCGGCCACACGCCCAGCATCAGCAGGGGCCGAAGCACAGCGGAGTACACCAATCGCACGCCACGAGCCACAGCCAGCCCGCGAGGCTCCCGCTTCGTCCCTACGGCCAGCAGCGCCGCAGCGAGCGCGGGGCTGATCAGCAAGGCAACGACCATCGAAGTGATCACCGCCAGGCCGAATGCCAAGACCATCGGCCGCAGGAATGTAGCCGTCAGTCCGGTCGCGACGAACAGCGGCGCCAGGCACACCAGGGCCACTGCCGAGGCGCCGGCAAACGTCCGGCCGAATTCGCGGTACGCCAGTGCCACCCGGCTCGTGACGGGCAGGACCGGCTCATCATCTGTACGCGTAGCCAGCGCGCTCATGACGTCGGCCGTGGCGCTGACGGTGTCCTGCACTATGACGGCCAGCGCGAGCAGCAACCCGAGCAGCACCATCGAACTGAAGGTGTACCCGCGCCATTGAAGCACCATCGTCGCGCTGATCAGCGACACCCCGATCGCAAGGAGGCAGACGAAGGCGAATCGAACGCTGAGCAGAAGCAAGAGGAGCGCGAGGAGCGCCAGCGCTGCCGCCACGAGGATGGCGCGGCGGTCGTTGCTCATCGCGCTGTCCAGGTAGGTCGCGGGCCGGAACAGCGTGGAGTCCACGTGCACGCCGGACAGTGCGGGCCTGAGCTGCGTGAGCGCTTTGTCGAGCCCGCTGGTCACGGAGGTCACGCTCGCATTGGGAAGTTTCTGCACCACCAGTAGGAGACCATCGCTACCCGTCCCCACCATGGCGTCACCGATCAGCGGCTGATGGCCGTCAACCACCGTGGCTACGCTGCCGAGCAGCACGGGCTTGTTGCTGACGACGGCCACCGGGATCTGCGCGAGGTTGTCGGGTGTACCAAATGGCAGCACATGCCGGATCGTGATCCGCTGATTGGAGTTCTCCAGGAATCCGTCCGCTCCGGGAGTCGAGCCTGTCAGGTAGCTCAGCGGCGTGACGAGCTGAGAGTTGCCGGTGGCGTCGACGATGTCCTCGACTGAAAGCTGATGAGCCGCCAGGACCGCCGGATTGACGAGTACCTGAAGCTGGAGATCCGCCTGACCGAAGGTCGACACGTTGGCCACCCCGGACACGCCCAGCAGACGCGGAACGATCGTCCAGCGGGCGAGGACCGACAGCTCGATCTGGCTGAGCGTACGGGACGTCAAGCCGATGATCATGACGTTGCCTGAGGACGAGACGGGCTGCAGCATGACCGGCGGCTTGGAGACGTTCGGCAGGATGAACGCAGAGGTGAGGCGCTCCTGCACGAGCTGGCGGGCCTGATAGAGGTTGGTCCCCGGCGAGAAGTGGAGGTCGATCGCGGACAACCCGGGGATCGAGTCGGACGTCACGTCGGTCACGCCGAGGACGCCTTCGAGCAGGTTCTTTTCCAGCGGCACGGTGACCAGTGCCTCGACCTCGGGCGCTGACAGTCCTAGCGCTTCCGTCTGAACTTCGACCACGACCGGAGCCGTCTCGGGCAGCACATTGACGGACATGTGCGTCAGCCGCGAGACGCCGAGGATCATTAAGCCGACCGCAAGAGCGACCAGGAGATAGCGGAACCGGACGCTCGCAAACGTAAGCCAGCTCAGCACGTGGCCCCCCCACCCCAACCGGCCGATTTGCTGCATACATCCGGGCTAAGCCAAGACATATTGGCTCGCCTTAACCGATTCTTTGATCTTCGCTCTCATCAAACAGCACTCGCTGATAACCCCGCAAGGGCCATTTGTACTACTGATCGTGAGAACGGGACTATTCCGGACTCGAGGCATTCCAGTAACGGATCGACGAGTGCCCCAGTTCGAGCTGGCTGACGTTCCCGTCGCGACGGACGAGCGTCAATTGCCTTGGGGGAGCCGTACCACTGTGCTGCCTGGGCGCGTCGCTATGCCGCGACGATCGCCCAGATCGCGATGGCCAGGGCAAGCCAGGCCAGCGCGGCCACCAGCGGGGCGAGCGCCGGCTGGCGCTCAGGGAACGGCGGGCTGGAGGGGTGCGCTGGCAGTCTCCCGAACGGGCCGACGGGCAGGTCGGCAATGAGCTCCATCAGCTCGTGAAAGGCCCGCGACACCAGCGCCTGGCCGAGACGGTCGTCCAGTTCGTCCTGGGTCAGCCTGCCCTCGACAAACGACTTCTGCAGCACGAAGATCGTGCGTTCCCGGTCCGCAGATGACGCCCGCATGTGGGGGTAGCTCCCGGCCGTCATACGCTAAGCCGGCCTAATCGTCATCTTGGCCTCCCGTCAGGCCGGGAAAACACCAGCGTACCTTCGGAACTCCTAGCCAGACAGAGCCGGGCGACGACGCCTGTCCATCGCGGACGGTCCTCGTTCGTCGTAGTGACGACCAGGCAATCGGGCCGGGTCTACGACACTGGAGAGCCGATGAAGTACATGCTGATGTACTGGGCCGACGATGCCGCCGATCCGGAGGCCGACAACAACGATGCCTTTCTGGCCGAGCTCAGGGCCTGGGTGGAGGGCATGGACGACAACGGGACGCGGCTATACGGCGGTCCACTGCGGTACGCCTGGGACGCGAAACTGCTCCGCGTCCGGGATGGCGAGATGCTGGTGTCCGACGGGCCGTTCGCCGAGACCAAGGAGCAGATCGGCGGCTACGACGTCATCGAGTGCCCGGATCTGGCCGCGGCCCTCAAGGTGGCCGCGGCGCATCCGCTGGCCCGGAGTTGCACAGTAGAGGTACGGCCCGTGGATCTGCTCCCCTGGGAGCCGGGCGCCCAGTAGGCCGCCAACCTGAGCCCAAGGGCGTCATGCGGTTGAGGGATGCGAGCCAGGTCAGCTGGCTGAATGGGCGAGCGGCTGGACGGTGAAACCCAGCTTTCCGAGTACCTTGACGGCGCCGGCCTTCCCGCCCTCAAAATCGCCGGGGGCAAGGCGCTGGCCCGTAGCGAGCTCATAGGCGGTGCCGAGGATCGCCTTGTGCGGGTAGTGGTGCTTGCGCCAGACCAGCTCGTAGCTTCGGCTCTGGCCGAAGCCGTGCGCGGAGAAGAACTGGTCCGGGCCTACCCGGTCGTATTCCTGTATCGCGTGCAGTACGTCATCACGAGTCACCTGGTCCCAGGCCACCATCTGCCTACCGTCCTTCCTGCGAGAAAACTGGTCAGCCACCGCACCGATGGAACTGCCAGCCCAGTCCAAGGTCCGGGCCACTACCCGCCTGTGCCCGGTCAGTGAGCCGCTCGAACATGCTCGGCGACGGCTAGCCCGCTAACCCAAGCTGTAGCGGCAGGGCGCTTGAATAGTGCGGACACAGTCTGGGCGGAAAGAGGACCAGGATGAAGCGCAGGACGCTCGGCGGCACCGGCATCTCCGTCAGTGAGCTCGGGCTCGGCACCATGATGCTCGGCGCCATGGGAAACACCGACCACGCCGAGTCGATCCGGATAATCCACACGGCACTCGACGCCGGTATCAACCTGGTCGACACCGCGGATGTGTACTCGCTTGGCGAGTCTGAGCTGATCGTCGGCAAGGCACTGAAAGGCCGCCGGGACGACGTCGTGCTGGCGACGAAATTCAGCCTGCCGATGGGGCAAGACCCGAATCAGCGTGGCGGCTCGCCCCGGTGGGTCAAGCGAGCGGTCGAGGACAGCCTGCGTCGTCTCGACACCGATCACATCGACCTCTACCAGATGCACCGCCTGGACCCCGCTACCGACATTGACGAGACGCTGGGCGCGCTATCTGACCTGGTCCGGGACGGCAAAGTGCGAGCCATCGGGTCGTCGCTGTTCCCGCCGGACCAGATCGTCGAAGCGCAATGGGTCGCCGACCGGCGTGGTCATCACCGCTTCCGGACCGAGCAGCCGCCGTACTCGATACTGCTGCGCGGCATCGAGGCGGACATGCTGCCGACCGCGCAACGTCACGGCATGGGTGTAATCACGTTCGGCCCACTGAGCTCGGGCTGGCTGTCCGGCCGGGCCGACCCGACCAGCGGCCACCGCGCAGCAGGGCGCGGCGCGAGGCTGTTCGACATGTCCGTGCCTGGCAACCAGGTCAAGCTGACCGCCGTCGAACAGCTGACCGCGCTGGCAGCCGACGCGGGGTTGCCCCTGTCGCATCTCGCCACCGCCTTCGTGCGGTCACACCCGGCCGTGACATCGGTGCTCATCGGACCTCGCCGGCCCGAGCACCTCGCCGACCTGCTCGCCGCGGCCGATGTCGAACTCGACGACGGCATCCTCGACCGCATAGATCTGATCGTCCCGCCAGGCGTCAACCTCAACCAAGGCGACATCTACTACGACGCTTCAGCCCTCAGCGACAAGCGCCTCCGTCGGCGGAGGTAGCCGGCGCGGCGCTAGACCGCCATCTACTTGCAGCCGTGCCCAAACGGCATCATGCCGCCACGTCTAAGCTATTTCGGTAAAAGGCTGACTGAAGGGAACCTGTCGTGACTGACCAGCGGGCAGCGGGTGAAACCGAGCAGCACGACGCTCCGGCAGGGATCGATACCAGCAAGGCGCATCAAGCGCGGATCTATGACTACTGGCTTGGCGGGAAAGACAACTTCGCGATCG
>DATHPF010000345.1:0-3645 GCA_035484155.1 Streptosporangiaceae bacterium | reverse complement strand
AGATCCGTCGGGCGGAACGGGCGTCGGTCTCGGCCTCGCTGTGGTCAAGGGATTCCTGGACACGATGGGCGGCACTGTTCGCGCTACCGACACGCCAGGCGGCGGACTCACCATGCGGGTAGTCCTGCCCTGTGCGGCGGCCGCGGCCAGCCTGGCCGCGAGTCCATGACCCGTGTCCTGGTGATCGACGACGAGGTCCCGATCCTTCGTGCCCTGAAGATCAACCTGACGGCGCGCAAATACGAGGTAAGTACCGCTGCCGACGGCGCGTCCGGGCTGGCCGCCATGGCCCGCGAGAGACCCGACGTGCTAATCCTCGATCTCGGGCTGCCGGACATGGACGGAACCGACGTGATCAGGGGAGTCCGCGGCTGGAGCTCGACGCCGATCATCGTGCTGTCGGCCTGGGGCCAGGAGAGCCAGAAGGTGGCGGCACTGGATGCCGGGGCCGATGACTACGTCACTAAGCCGTTCGGCATGGACGAGTTGCTGGCGCGGCTGCGCGCCGCGGTCCGCCGGGCCTCGCCCGCGCCGGACGAGCCCGTGATCACCACCGGCGAGTTCACGGTGGACCTAGCCGACAAGCGGGTCACCAGGGCGGGCGCCGATGTCCGGCTGACGCCGACCGAATGGCAGCTGCTCGAGGTACTGGCGCGCAATGCTGACCGGCTGGTCACCCAGCGACAGCTGCTGACTGAGGTATGGGGTCCTGGCTACCAGAACGAGGCCAACTACCTGCGCGTGTACATGGCCAGCCTGCGTCGCAAGCTCGAGCCAGACCCGTCAGCGCCGCGGTACCTGCTGACCGAGCCGGGTATGGGATACCGGTTCCGGCCCTGATGGCTAGCGAGCGGGATCAGCGCTGTCCCCGGTCGGGTGCAGTTTGTAGGCGGGATTGAAGATGGTCCGCTGGCCACGGTGGCTGGTCAGCCGGCCATGCACCACGACGCGCCGGCCCGGCTCGATGCCGGGAATATCCCGTCGGCCGAGCCAGACCAGCGTCACCTGGCCGGTGCCGTCCCACAGCTCAGCCTCCATGCTCAGGCTCGCGCCGCGTGGCCGCGTGGTAACGGTCCGGAGAGTCCCGGCCAGCTCCACCCGTTCTCGGGGCTGGCCCTCCGCGATCGGCACAGGCTGACGGCCGTCGTGCCCGGTGAGCGTGCTGGTCTGCTTCCGCACCTCGGAGGCGTGCTGGCTCGCCCTGTCCGCGAGCAGCCTGCCGCCAACCAGCGGATCGGCGGTCCTTGCTGCCCGCGTTGACGACTCCAGCTGATAGGGCACGCTGGCCACGACGACACCCCGTTCCAGCAGAAGCCTTGCCTTCAGCCGGAGCGCGCTCTGGTTGTGCAGGGCCTGCTCCCACCAGTGTCCGAGCACGTACTCGGGGACGTACACGGTGACGATGTCGCGCGGGCTCTCGCGCCGCAGGCGCCGCACATACTCGATCACGGGCCGGGTGATCTCTCGGTACGGCGAGGAGATGACCGTCAGCGGCAATGGCATGGCCCGGCGGTCCCAGTCCTGCTGCAGCCGGGCGGTCTCGGCTTCGTCCACGTCCACGGTCAGGGCCTCGAGCCTGGCAGGCCTGGCGGCCCGCGCGTAGGCGAGGGCTCGGAGCGCGGGCAGGTGCAGCTTGGAGACGAGCACGATGGCGATGTTGCTGGATGGCAGCGTAAGCGAGGCTTCCTCGTCCGGCGTCAGCTCGAGCGCGACGCTCTGATAATGCCGCTGGATGCCGCGCATCGTGAGCCAGAGCACGACCATGGCGGCCACGGCGATCCACGCGCCGTCGAGGAACTTGCTGATCACGACGATGACGAGGACGGCGCCGGTCACGCAGGCGCCGATCGTGTTGATTGCCCGCGACCTGATCATCCGCAGCCGGGTCGTGGCCTCGCTGGTCGCGCGCAGCAGCCGGTTCCAGTGCCGGATCATGCCGGTCTGGCTGCAGGTGAACGAGACGAAGACGCCGACGATGTACAACTCGATCAGCCGGGTCGGCGAGGCGTTGAACGCGACGATCAGCACGATCGCGAAGCCGGACAGCAGCAGGATTCCGTTGCTGAAGGCGAGGCGGTCGCCGCGGGTATGCAGCTGGCGCGGCAGGTATCCGTCCCTGGCCAGGATCGAGGCGAGGACCGGGAAGCCGTTGAACGCAGTATTGGCGGCCAGCACCAGGATCAGCGCGGTGAACAGCTGCAGGATGTAGAACAGTGGCGAGGAGTAGCCGAACACGGCACGTCCCACCTGGGCGATCACCGTTGGCTCCACGTAGCCCCTGGGCGCGCCGATCAGCGTGCCCACGTGCACGTGGCTGATCAGGGCCAGCGCCGTAACCCCGCCGAACATGGTGACCGCGATCCCGCCGAGCAGCGCGAGCGTCGTGGCCGCGTTCTTGCTCTTGGGTGGCTTGAACGCGGGCACGCCGTTGCTGATGGCCTCGACGCCGGTGAGCGCGGTGCAGCCGGAGGAGAAGGCTCGCAGCACCAGGAACATCAGCCCGAGGCCGGCGAACGTGCCGGTGGACTTGATGGCGTAGCCCGCGGTCTCCGCGTGCAGGTGCTGGCCGGTCGCGAGCCTGATCGCGCCCCAGATGATCATCAGCATGACCACGCCGATGAAGCAGTACGTCGGGATCGCGAACCCCGTGCCAGACTCGCGCACTCCGCGCAGGTTCAGCACCGCGATGGCGGCGACCGTGACAGCCGCGATGAGCGTGACGTGCGCGTTCAGCGCCGGGAACGCGGAGGCCAGGTTGGCGACGCCGGAGGACACTGACACTGCGACCGTGAGCACGTAGTCGACCATGAGCGCGCTGGCGACGGTCATGCCCACGCGGGGGCTGAAGTTGGTGGTGGTCACCTCGTAGTCACCGCCGCCGGACGGATACGCGTGCACGTTCTGCCGGTAGGAGGCGACGACTACCAGCATCAGCAGGGCGACAGCCACCGCGATCCATGGCGTGTACACGATGAAGGCGAGCCCGCCAGCGGCAAGGACGAACAGGATTTCCTGCGTTGCGTAGGCGACCGAGGACAGCGCGTCACTGGCAAAGACTGGCAATGCGATCTTCTTTGGCAGCAATGTGTGGCCGAGCCGTTCGCTCTGCATGGGCCTGCCGACCAGCAGTCGCTTTACCGTTCCGATACCCGTGGCCACGAGCGCATGCTAGGCCCGTGCGCGGCATCGCGGCTATGCCTTGCGGTTAACGGATTACACACAGATTGCAAGTCGACACAGAACCGCGATGCAAAAACACGCCCGCATTAGCTATTCGCGGCGCGCTGATCCACCACCAGGTCGGCAGGTCGGCAGGTCGGCAGGCGTCTCGGCGGAAGCGGCTTGTGAAAACGCGCACAAGGCGTTTCCGCGGAAACGTCGCGAACGCGGCTGACGGGGGACCCCAGGCAACCGCATGTCGATACGCGCAGGGGACCCGTTGTTACGCGCCCGGCTTGGCTAGCGGCACTCCGGGGGCATGGTCGAGGGTAATGCCGAAATGACTGCTGTAGGCCGCCAGCAGAGTGCTCTCATCTGGCAGTTCCTGCTCGGTGCGCCCGGTGCCGGTAGTGCTGATCAAGGTGCGGCCGCTAATCGAGATCCTGCCAGTTTCTGTGAGCCGCGAGCAGATGGTGCCCTGGGTGA
>DATHPF010000344.1:0-2377 GCA_035484155.1 Streptosporangiaceae bacterium | reverse complement strand
CGAGCCGCTGGTCAGCGCCCTGCGATGTGTCGCACAAAGCCGAAATCCTTGTGCCACCTGCGAAAACACAACTACGCTGGGTGCACGGACTTGTACGGGGCGTGATATTGGTTAATTTGTGCCGATGCAAACGTGGGTTCGCGTTGCCGAGGCGGGCGTAACTCGCTAGTTTCCCCTCGCGGAGCGACTTTTTCGATACGAAACCCGAGGTGACCTCGCGTGGCTCTTCCTCCACTTACTCCCGAGCAGCGGGCGGCGGCGCTTGAGAAGGCGGCCCAGGCCCGTAAAGACCGTGCGGAAGTAAAAAACAGGCTCAAGCATGGCTCGACTACCCTCCCCCAGGTACTCAAGGAGGGGACGACAGACGACGTTGTGGGCAAGATGAAGGTGTCGGCGTTGCTGGAATCGATGCCGGGCGTTGGCAAGGTCCGCGCAAAGCAGATCATGGAGCGGCTAGGCATCGCGGAGTCGCGGCGCGTTCGCGGCCTGGGCGCTAACCAGCGCAGCGCGCTCGAGGTCGAGTTTGGCGGAGACATCTGAGCGAGACTGACGGAGCTAGGGAGGGGACCGCGGGAAGCATGCTCGCAGCCGAGCCGCGCGGGCTGCGCCGCGGTGCCCCTGCCCCTGCGCGGCTAACTGTCCTGTCCGGCCCGTCAGCGGTCGGCAAGAGCACAGTGGCCGCCCGGCTGCGCAGCCAGTGCCCCTGGATCTGGCAGTCGGTCTCGGTCACGACCCGGCCGCCGCGTCCTGGCGAGATGAATGGCCGCGAATACTTTTTCGTCTCTGAGCGGGAATTCGAGGCAATGGCCGGCCGTGGCGAGTTGCTCGAATCCGCGCAATTCGCGGGCAATCGCTACGGCACTCCGCGGGCGCCCGTTCAGCAGCGGCTCGATCAGGGCAAGCCAGCCCTCCTGGAGCTCGACGTAGCCGGTGCGCGGCAGGTGCGCGCCGCGGTGCCAGGATCGCTGCTCATCTTCATGGCGCCGCCCTCGTGGGAGGAGCTCAAGCGCCGCCTCATCGGCCGGAACACCGAGTCGCCGGAGGCCATCAGCCGTCGGCTCGAGGCCGCGCGCATCGAGCTGGCAGCCAGCGACGAGTTCGACATCACCCTGGTGAACACTTCTGTCAGGGACGTCTGCGACCAGCTGGTAGCCTTGATGCAGGCCCAGTATGGTAACGCCGGGCAGGACCTTGCTGAGCAAGGCATCCGCTGAGCGAAGGCAATCGCCGAGCGAGGGCACTCAGTCAGCAAGAGCACTCAGTCAGCAAGGGTTCCACTGCAATCCAGATCCGGAAGGCACACGTTGGCAGCGACTCCGTCCACAGAAGGCATCATTAACCCCCCGATCGATGACCTGCTCCAGGTCGTGGACAGCAAGTACGGCCTCGTGATCATGGCGTCGAAGCGGGCCAGGCAGATCAACGCCTACTACGCCCAGCTCGGCGAGGGCCTGCTGGAGTACGTCGGCCCGCTGGTCGAGACCCGAGTGCAGGAGAAGCCGCTGTCGATCGCGCTGCGCGAGATCAGTGAGCGGCTGCTGAGCGGGGACACCCCCGAGGCCTGAGCACGCGCCGGCAAGATCTCATCTGGCCGGCCTGCTCAGCGCGTAAGCCGGAGGCTGGCATGCGCATCGTCCTGGGCGTCGCTGCCGGGATTGCCGCCTACAAGGCGTGTGAGCTCCTCCGGCTGCTGACCGAGTCAGGCCATCACGTCACAGTGGTGCCGACGCCGGCTGCTCTCAACTTCGTTGGCGCCGCCACCTGGGAGGCGCTATCTGGCCAGGCCGTGACCGTGAGCCCGTGGGAGTCCGTGTACGAGGTGCCGCACGTGCGGCTCGGCCAGCAGGCCGACCTCGTGATCGTGGCCCCGGCCACCGCTGATCTCATGGCGCGCGCCGCCGCTGGCATGTCCGACGATCTGCTCACGGCCGTGCTGCTGACGGCGCGCTGCCCGGTCATCTTCGCGCCGGCCATGCACACCGAGATGTGGGAGCATCCAGCGACTCGCGCCAACGTGGCGACGCTGCGCGAGCGTGGCTCCATCGTGCTGGACCCGGCCTCTGGGCGGCTCACCGGCGCGGATTCCGGGCCGGGCCGGCTGCCCGAGCCCGCGGAGCTGTTCGCGACGGTGCAGCGTGTGCTGGCCAGGGGCGCGACGGCGCTCGCCACCGACCTGGCGGGCCGGACTGTCGTGATTTCCGCAGGCGGGACGAGGGAGGAGCTCGATCCAGTCCGCTATCTGGGCAACTGGTCGTCGGGCAAGCAGGGATACGCACTGGCGCGCACCGCCGCGAGCCGGGGCGCGGCAGTCACGCTCGTCGCAGCCAACACCGAGCTGCCCGACCCGGCCGGAGTGCACGTCATCCGTGTCAGGTCG
>DATHPF010000343.1:0-19321 GCA_035484155.1 Streptosporangiaceae bacterium | reverse complement strand
CTCCCGGCTGGCGAGGTACTCAGCTACGACCGGCTCGTCGGTTGCGAACAGCCCGCCGCCAGCCTCCGCGTCGTAGCCGACCGACACCTGCTCGTAGACGGTCGCGGCGCTGACCTGCTCAACCAGCACGCCGCGGTCCCTCAGCTGCTCGTCATCCAGCAGCCGCCTGATCTCGCCGAGCCGGGCCTCAGTAAATGCGCGGTCCTGATCTCCGGCCCAGGCGTCCAGCAGCGCTATGCCTTCGAGTCCGAGCAGATAGCCCAGCGGGTCCTGATAGATCACGAAAGGGATCATAGGCACGCACTGTGCAGGCTGCCCATCGGTTTTCGGGCGGCACCAAGCCCACGGGAATCTCGTGCGGTGCTGATCCCGGGGATGACTTTGCCGGGTCCTGAATCGCCTGGGGTCGCGTTCTAGCTCCGCTCAGATCGGCGATTCTGTTACCGATGCCCATCGTGAAACTCGGGCAACTGGAGGTCTGGTGGTAGCAGCGGATCGGATGGCAGCGCGGGCGACGGAGTGGATCCGGGCTACAGGCACAGTGACCCCTGCCGGGTACCAGCCCGCTAACGCGGGGACAATGCCAGCATGTCGCTAGTGCCCGTTCTGGACACCCTAGAGACCGACCGCCTCGTTCTCCGGCGACGCAGAGTGCGCGAGGCCGCCATCTATCGCCAGTTGTGGACTGAGCGGGATCCCCGGGTGCCGCCGCATCGACGCATAAGTGCCGAGGGCCGACCGACCGAGGCGGACATCGCCGCTCAGATACGCGCAGAGCGTGGGGAGCCCGGGCCGGGGATTCTGGCGGTTGAGCGAAAGGGCACGGCCGACGTAATCGGGTATTGCGGGCTGATCTTTCATGGGACCGGATCGCCCGACGAGCCTGAGTTGGCCTACGAATTGCTGCGTACGGCGCACGGCCGCGGTTACGCAACTGAGGCGGGTCGGGCAGTGGTCACATGGGCGAGCGAGGCAGGCTACGGGCGGTTGTGGGCAAGTGTCCGGGACTGGAATGTCGCGTCGCGCCGGGTTCTGGAGAAGCTCGGGTTCCGCGAAACGGGCCGGGTGGAGCCCGACGCTGTCCACGGCGACAGCCTGCTGACCGTGCGAGACCTTTGAACAGTGCCCGGTGGCGGATTCGGTTCCGCCCGGACTATGCCCGCGTCTCGCTGGACCAGAAGCGCAATGCTCTTGTCCGATCAGCCGATGCGGATGGGGAGGGCGTCCAGGCCGTTCATCACGCTGACGGGACGCCAGCGGAGCTCCGACGAGGGGACCGCGAGTGAGATCCGCGGAAAGCGGGCGAGCAGGGCACCAAGGGCGACCTCGGCCTCCATCCGGGCCAGCGGAGCGCCCAGGCAGTGGTGCACGCCGTGACCGAAGGCAACATGGCCGCTGGTGTCGCGGCCGAGGTCCAGACGGTCCGGGTCGGGGAACCGGGCCGGGTCCCAGTCGGCCGAAGCGACCGCGGGGATAACCCACTCGCCCGCCGGGATCACCACGTCGCCGATCGGCACGTCCTCGGTGGTGAACCGGTCGTTCGCGTGGTTCACCGGGCTGGTGAACCGGAGCAGTTCCTCGACGGCGGCCGGGAGCAGCGCTGGGTCCTGTCGCAGCCGGGCCATCTCCCCAAGGTGGGTCAGCAGTGCCAGGGTGCCGGAGGCGATCAGGTTGACGGTGGTGTCGAAGCCCGCCATGACCAGGAGGAAGGCCGTGGAAACCAGCTCGTTGCCGGTCAGCTTCTCGGCCTCGGCGATGTCATTAGCGATGACGAGCTCCGACACCAGGTCGTCGGCGGGCTCCGCGCGCTTGGCGGCAATCAGCTCCGTCAAGTAGGCGGCCAGCTCCCGCTCTACCCGCGCCTGCTCCGTACTCTCGTCGTAGGCGTAAACGGTGGCCCGGACCCACTCGCGGTCCGCCACCGGGACACCGAGCAACTCGCAGATGACCGTGATCGGGAGCGGGCGAGCGTACTGGCCCAGCAGGTCGACGACGTCCTCACCGCGCCTTGCCATCTCGTCCAGCAGACCTCCGGCGATGGCCTCAGTAAGGGGCCGCAACCCGGCCCGGCGCGACGTGAACGGCTTTTGCACCAGGCGGCGCAGCCGCGTGTGCTCAGGCGGGTCCGCGTGGAGCATGTGCGCGTAGACACCAGTCGCCTCACTCGGCCGGGACCGACCGCCACCCGGCCACCGGTGGACATCCTTCGCCATTCTGGGGTCGGTCAGCACCGCCCGAACGTCCTCGTAGCGGGTGACCACCCAGGCCCGACCGTAGGCCGGCATGCGCACCGGAGCGACCGGCCGGGACTCCCGCAGCCGGGCGAAGAACCCCCGAGGGTCCTGATAGTAGGAATCCTCATCGAGGGATACCAGCTCTGCCGCGTCGGTCACGCCCTGCAGGCTATGGCTGCCATTTGTGTAACGCCACCGGGTTTTCGTGGGCTGACGAGGCCGACAAGGAGGTCGCGCAACCAGGCCACCTGGGACGCGAGGTGTCCGGGCCGGACCGAAGGTCCAGGGGAGTTAGCATGATCGCCACGTGCAGGACTGACTGCGAGGCGGTGGGATCGCGTATATGGCCGGTGAACCGGCTGGTGTCCCTCAGCGTAAGGACGCCGTGCGCAACCGGCAGCGGCTTCTGGCTGCGGGACGCGAGGTGTTCCGTGACCGTGGCGTCGGCGCCACGCTCAACGACGTCGCGCATCACGCAGGGCTGGGAGTCGGCACGGCCTACCGGCACTTCGCCAACAAGGAAGAGCTGGTCGACGCACTGTTCGATGAGATGGTCGAGACCGTCTACGGTTACCTGCGCGAGGCTTCGGAGCAGCCGGACGCGTGGCTGGGGCTGACCTGGGCGCTGGAGAAGGTGTGCGAGGTCCAGGCGTTCGACCGCGGACTGCGTGAGGTGATGCTCGGCACCGGGCGGGGGCCTGAGCGCCAGGGGCAGATGCGAGCGCGCGTAAGCCCGGTCGTTGACGCGCTCGTCGGCCGGGCGCAGGAGCAGGGCACGCTCAGAGCCGATGTAATGCCTGCCGACTTTCCGGTCCTGCAGCTGATGCTCGGCGCCGTAACGGACCACATCGGCCAGCCCGACCTCTGGCGCCGTTACCTGGTGATCATCGTTGACGGACTGCGTGCGCGACCGGGCGAGACTTCGCCGCTGCCGGATGTGCCGGTAGCCGAGGAGGCATGGCAGCAGGCAATCATCGACAGCAGCACTGAGTCCGCTCGGGATCGCCTGAGCTGACCGGCTAGCGGGATTAGCCGCAGCCCGGGGAGGACCAGCGGGCCGACGGCATCCCGTGCGGGGAGCCGTCGGCCCGTAAGCTCAGCCTTCGCCCGTCAGGAGGGTGGTCCCCAGTCGGTCGGGCTCGCGGTGAACTGGCCAGGCGAAGCCAGCGGCAGGTCGAGCACGGAGGCGGTGACGTCGCCGCTGTGGATGGTGTACGTGCCGCCGGTCAGGTTCGCCAGTTCCTGCGGCGTGGGCGCGAGCGGCAGGTGGAAGTTCGCCGGCGGCTGGCTGGTGAGCACCACCTGGATTCGGTCGCCGGCAGGGATGAGGGTGAAGTTGGCCAGCAGCGAGATGTCGTATCTCGTGGTCCGGCCGGGCACGACTGGCTGCTGGCTGTGGCGGGTGAACGGGTGGGCGGGCTGCAGCAGGATGCCGTTCCTGCCGTACCAGCTTTGCGCCATGTCTAGCTTGCGCTGGCTGCCGAGCAGCACGCCGTCTGCCTGCTTGACCACGACGCCCGCCGGTGACAGCACGTTGAGGGTGGCGGTCAGCTCGACCTCGGACGTGGTGGACGCGGCGTAGACGGTCAGATCCGACGGCCCGTCGAGGACCGCGCCCCGCCGGAGCGGTGCCGAGGTATAGGTCAGCGAGTTGGTCTCCGTGGCTGCCGACCACATGACCGTCTCGTTTCCGGCGGATGTGAGCCGGCGCCTGCTCAGCATCCCATCTGCGGCCAGGTAGTACGAGGATGCGGCAGCTGAGGGCGGCCATGCGGCCGTGTCCACCCACTGGTTCGCGGTGTTCTCGAAGACGTGCAGCGGGGCGGGCGTCCTGGCCATGCCGGTGTGCTCGCCCTTGAGCCACGTGTCGAACCACTCCAGGCGGATGTTCTCCAGAGTCGTGCCGTTGACATTCTCCCCGTGGGTCCACGGCCCGACAATCGCCTGGTACCGGCCGGTGACCGGCTCGCCTGCGGTGATCGGCGCGGTCAGCTGGCGGTGGAAGTAGGCGTTCTGCGCGGCGACGTAGTCGCCCAGGTTGCCACCGGGGAACAGGTCATCCCAGCCGGCCTCGCTCAGGGCGGGGATGCCGTTCGCCACGACCTGCCGCATGAGCTTCTGTGCGTCCAGGGACTGCCAGTAGCCGTTGTCGTAGGATCGCGATCCGCCATCGGCCTCCTGCGCGATGGTGACGGACTGCGGGTCGGTGGCGGGGTCGTCCTGGGGCCCGCGCGGCTCGCCGTGCCCGATGTCCGCGACGAACGGCGTGGGGATCCCGCCATCGGCGGTCAGGTCGTCGTAGAAGTCGGAGTCCGTGCAGAACGGGGCGATCGCCTTGAGCGGGGAGTCCGGCCCTACTGCTGCCGCGGTGAACCACTGGTTCACCCCGAGGTAGGAGCAGCCATCCAGCCCAACTTTGCCGTCCGAGCCGGACAGCGAGTGCGCCGCCCAGTTCACGAGCTCGGCGCCGTCCTGTCCCTGGCGCTGGCCGAACCAGGACACCTGGCCGCCAGAGGTGCCGGTGCCGCGTACGTCGGAGGCGACATAGATGTAGCCGCGCTGGACGAAGTAGTCTCCGGCGGCGGCCGGGTCGGGCGTGTTGCCGTACGGGTCCTGGGTGAGCAGCACCGGGAAGGCCCCGGTTGCCCGCGCTCCGGTGGCCGGGTCAGTCGGGTAGACAATCTCGGTGGAGATCGTCACCCCGTCGTCCATCCGCACCGGGATGTACACCGGCTGGCTCACACCGTAGCTCGCCGGCTCAGGCTGCCAGGCACCGGCGTGGCCGGGCCGCGTGCCACTCGCGGCGGAGGCCGCCACGGGCGTGAGCGCGGCCGCGACGACGGCAGCCAGGATGATCGGAATTCGTGCTCTCATGTGAGTCTCCGTCAGCTCAGGCCGGCTGCGCGGCGCGGCGCAGGGGGACCAGAGGGAACACCTGGCGCTGCAGCGTCTCGTTCGCCAGCTCCGCGAGCACGATGTAGAACGCGACGCCCGCCAGGACGATCTCGGCCCAGCCGGCCGCGTGCAGCGCCCCGGCGACGGGAGCGCCGACACTGGACGCGCCGAGATAGGCCGCTATCAGCAGCACGATCGTCAGGTTCAGCAGGCCGAAGGCGAGCACGGTCACCGCGTTCGTGCCGAGGCTCGCCACCGTGAAGATGACAGTGACCACGAGCCACGCGATCAGGAAGACCCCGAGCGCCTGGACGACGTCGTGGCCTGCCTGAGCCTGCAGGGCGAGAGCGGCCGGGCCCGAGTGCGCTCCCGACGCCAGGACGGCCGCGACGATGTGCGGTGCCACGTACACCTGGATCGCGGTGTAACTCAGCCAGAACGCCCCGTACGCAGTGAGGAACGCCGCGGCGAAGGTCGCGCCCGATGCGAGCGCAAAGAACCCCGCGACAAGCTGGACGAGGCCGCCGTAGAAGAACGTCCCGGACAGGATCACGGAGCTGCCCGCGGCATTCATCACGCCGACCGTGCTCAGGCCGAGCGCGAGCGAGCACCACGCGAAGCCAGCCGCGCCGATGACCAGCGCGTGCCCGGGGCGGGGAGAGGTCGAGACGGGCGAGCTGCTCGTCTCCGATAGGGAGGTGACGGACATGGGCGAGCACCCTTCGCTTGATGTCGAGACGCGAATTGCCGACCGAACGTTCGATACGTTAAAGCGGCCTTCACTGTGTGGTCAATACGTTCCGGACATGTAGTATCCGTTTTTATGGAACCGCCGCATGGAAGGCAGGAGCATGACCCCGACCGCCAGTGCACCAGGCCTGGAACCGATCGAGAACGCCCCGGAAGAGGAACTGCGGGCGCTGCAGCTCGAGCGCCTGCGCTGGTCGCTGCGGCACGCTTACCAGAACGTGCCGCACTACCGGCAGGCGTTCGACACTGCCGGGATCCGCCCCGAGGACTGCACGGACCTGGCCGCCCTGGCGAGGTTCCCGTTCACGACCAAGGCAGACCTGCGCGACAACTACCCGTTCGGCATGTTCGCGGTCCCGCGCGACCAGGTCGCCCGGGTGCACGCCTCCTCCGGCACCACCGGCCGGCCCACCGTCGTTGGCTACACCGCCCGCGACGTCGATACCTGGGCCGCGGTCATGGCCCGGTCGATCCGGGCCGCCGGCGGGCGGCCCGGGCACATGGTCCACATCGCCTACGGGTACGGCCTGTTCACCGGGGGCCTGGGCGCGCACTACGGGGCTGAGCGGCTCGGCTGCGCCGTCGTTCCCGTCTCGGGCGGCATGACCGAACGGCAGGTGACGCTCATCCGCGACTTCCGCCCTGACGTCATCATGGTCACCCCGTCCTACATGCTCGCCATCATCGACGAGATGGAGCGCCAGGGCCTCGACCCGGCCCGCTGCTCGCTGCGGTACGGCATCTTCGGCGCCGAGCCGTGGACCAGCCAGATGCGGACGGAGATCGAGGCGCGGGCGGGCATCGACGCCACCGACATCTACGGCCTGTCAGAGGTCATCGGCCCCGGCGTGGCCCAGGAATGCGTCGAGGCCAAGGACGGGCTGCACATCTGGGAAGACCACTTCTACCCCGAGGTCATCGACCCCCTCACCGGCCAGGTCCTGCCCGACGGCCAGCTGGGCGAGCTGGTCTTCACCTCGCTGACCAAGCAGGCCATGCCCGTCATCCGCTACCGCACCCGCGACCTCACCCGGCTGCTGCCGGGCACTGCCCGCACCATGCGCCGCATGGAGAGGGTCACCGGCCGCTCCGACGACATGATCATCCTGCGCGGCGTGAACCTGTTCCCCACCCAGATCGAGGAACTCATCCTGCGGATCCCCGCCCTGTCCCCGCACTTCCAGCTGCACCTGACCCGGCCCGGCCGGATGGACGCCCTGACCGTCCGCGTCGAGCGGCGTCCCGACACGACCTCGGCCGACGCCGAGGCGGCCGGCGCGCAGCTGTCCGCACTGATCAAGAACACCATCGGCGTCACTGCCGACGTCGCCGTCCAGGCCCCCGACACCACAGAGCGCTCCTCCGGCAAGATGCGCCGCATCATCGACGAACGACCCCGGTGAAGCTGGAACCCGACCCACACTCGCGGCAACGATGCGGCAGCGCGCACCTGCCCGCCGGACGGGGATCTCGGATCGGGCACATGAGCGCTCAGACATAGGGCAGTGGAGTCCGCATGAGCGCGGCTTTGACATTGGCATCCGGCTTCTACAGCACCGGTACGACCGTCGGGCTGGCGATCGCAGCGCTGGTTATGTTCGCGCTCTTGTTTCTCTTGATGCACTTCCGGAAGCGGTAGCTAGGCCAGCGCCGAATCGGTGGGAGGCTCGTCTGGCGGAGACCTGCAGCCGACGCGCGGCTGAATATCCTGGCATCTTCCAGTCGGCTTGACCCAGCTCGCGCACGAGCGCGTGCGGCGGTCTCGGAGGGTCTGCTCGAACTAGGCATGCGAGCGCGGCGCGGACCAGGTGACTGCCTGTGCCCCGGGGGGTGATCACCACGAGGCTGATCACTCTGCCCATGATGGCGTCGATGATCAGGTCGGGTGGCGTCCGGGCAGGGAGCTCCCCTCGGTCCACTGCGGCCTGGATGATGGCCCGGTCGCCGCCGACACGTGCGAGAACGATGTTCTGAACCATCTCATCGAACTGCCTGCGCCTCGGTGCCTGAGCGGGTCCGGGCAGCAGGGCCGCCAGCGGGTCATCGCCCGGTCAGCGTGAAGAGGCGTCCTGCTTCTGGCCGATGAGGTCATCGGCGATAGAGGTTTTCTGGCCTTCCTCCGGGATGATGGCCCACGCCACCAGGTAGGCCAGCGCGCCGGCGCCGCCAGTGATGACTGCGATGGCCGCCACAGCTACCCGGACCAGGGTCACGTCCGCGCCGAAGTACTCGGCGATGCCCGCGCAGACCCCGGCTACCATGCGGCCCTTCCGGCTGCGTACCAGGACCTTGGTTCCGTTTCGGCTGTTCATTTTGAACCACTCCAACCATGGCGCCGGGGTTGCTGAGCCTCCGGCGGGTGATCCCGGCGCCTGACTCCAAGCCTACAGGCGAAAGCCAACACTAGCAATCTATTTCTAGAATTTGAGGTAAGCTTATCGGCATGGCCGGCTGGAGCTTCCTGACCAACCACGCGCGGGTGCTGCTGTACATCGCGGACGACCCCGGCGCGCGGCTACGTGACATTGCGGCCAGCCAGGGCATCACCGAGCGCAGCGCCCACGCCATCGTCACCGACCTGACCCAGGCCGGCTACGTGGTGAAGCAGAGAGACGGCCGGCGCAACCGGTACCAGATCGAGGAACACCTGCCGCTGGCCGAGCCCGGCACCCGCGAGCCTGCCATCGGCGAGGTCCTCGCCCTCCTGCTGGGCAGCCGGCAGCCGTGACGGGCTGCCGGGCCCTGCCGCCGAGGAGTCCGCTGGCGGGCCTGGCTGTCATCGCCGCCCGGATCGACGGCGAGAGAGCATCCCCCACGGTCTGGATGACCGGGGACCGCGCGCCGATGGCCCGGACACGAGCTTCTCCCCGGCCACGTGCACCCACCCGAGCATGCTGTGCTCTTTTCAGCGGACTCTCGCCTGACTGGTACCGGCCCCAATGCGTCAGGCAGGTACCGGCACCGAAGTTGCCCTGGAAACCCTCAAGTATCACCCGAAGCCGTTTCGTCAACGATCAGTAGCACTAGGCAACTTGATCACCCTTTGTCAGGCTCCGCTTGACGTGCGACACCGTGGCTTCACTTGATGGGAGACAGCTTCGCAAGACAGCCGAAAGAATGTCCGGATAGCTTGTGTCGGTGATCATCTGGATCAACGGCGCATTCGGAGCTGGCAAGACGACGCTCGCGGCGGAACTGCGCCGACGGCTTCCGGACGCGGTCGTGTATGACCCGGAGGACGTCGGCCTCATGCTGTGGAAGTGGCTGCCGCCGGGCGGTGATTTCCAGCACCTGCCGAGCTGGCGGGAACTGGTCGTCGCCACGGCGCTGTCGCTGCGCAGGCACCACGCGGAGACGCTCATCGTCCCGATGTCGCTGATCCGCGACGCCTACCGGGCCGAGATTCTCGGCGCCCTGGCCGACGCGGGCGAGAAGGTCATGCATGTGTTCTTGGAGTTGGACGCCGGGGTGCTCCGGGGGCGGCTCAATGCCCGTGTAACGCGCCCCGGCACGGACTGGGACCAGGGAGCCCGCAAGCTCGGCATGACCGGCGTGGATGAGATGGTGGCTGCCGCTGTCCGTCAGCCGGCCGGGACGCTCATGCTGCGCTCGGACAAGCTCACCCCGGCCGAGCTGGCCGACCAGGTTCAGTCTGCGGCTGGCTTGAGTCAGGTTTACGACGACAGCTAGCGGATGCGGCCGGCAAGATCGCGGGACCAGAAGATGCCTGGGCTGTGTCGCGCATCAAGCGGCGCCGATCCGTCGCACATCTGTGAGGCTCGGCAGATTGATCGCCCTTTGTGCTGTCCCGCTTGATACCTGACACTGCCGCTCAGGCTGTGGGAGCTGAGCGTGACCGAGCAGAGATGCCGGGCTGTCCTCGAGGTGAGGGCAGGGGTTCCGGTGACCGAGGTAGCCGATCGCTACGGAGTGAGCCGCCAGAGCGTCCACGCCTGGCTGCGCCGCTCTCGGGACGATGCGCCATCCGGGTTAGCCGACCGCGGCCACCGGGTGCATCAGCATCCTTGGCAAATCCCGGCTGATGTGGAGTCGGCGGTTTGCGCGCTCCGCCGAGCTCGCCCAAAGTGGGGACGGATGCGGCTCGTGTTCAAGATGGACTGCGGCGGCCACGCCACGGTCACCCGATCCACCGTCTACCGCGTCCTGGTTCGCGACGGCCTGATTGAGCCGAAGTCCCGCAGGCGGCAGGACTACAAGAGGCGGAGGCGTCCGGTCGCGATGCAGCTGTGGCAGCTCGATGTCAACGCCAGCGCGTGCCTGGCAGGCGGGCGGGAGACCGGAATCAGATCCTTCCAACCGGTTCCGGGCCAGGAGCGTCTTCAGTGATATCGCTCCCAAAAACGGGACAGGAACTAAGGAAGCAGTCATGGAGTGCATGTCGTTGAAGAAAGTCACTGGTGTTACGGCTTTGCTTGGTGCTGGCCTGGCGTCGGCGGTGACCATTGGGATGGCTCCGGCGGCGAACGCGGCGGCCCAGCCGGCCAGGTCGACGGACTGGCACGTGGATGACACGATCACGAGCAGCCCCAGCCACCCCTCGTATCTTGGCGCGATCGTCTCAACCGGCAAGACCAGCGGGTATGTCTTCAAGTGGGCGCCCGGGTCCTCGATCCCGGCCGCCTACGAGCGCATCGGCACCACCAGGTGGAAGGAGGTCCCGTTCCCCGGCGAGCGCAGCGAGCGCGTTGTCACGGCGGCCGCGACCTCGCCGACGGACGTGTGGGCGTTCTCGGGCCTGGCCAGCCAGGGCTCGCGAGTGTTCCGGCTGGTCAAGAGCAAGTGGACAGTCGTCAAGACGTTCCGCCTCCCGATCGCGTCGGCGACTGTGCTGAGCAGCAAGGACGTGTGGGTGTTCGGCACGGCCGATGACTCCGGCACCGCGAGGCTGGGCGTGTACCACTACAACGGCCACACCTGGACGCGGGTCTCCCGCACCCTGGGTGACGGGTACGCGGTGTCCGACCAGGACGTCTGGGCATCCACTGGCGGCAGCGTCGAGAACTACGACGGGCACAAGTGGACTGCCACCAGCCTCGCGAGACTGCTGCCGAAGGACAAGAACGTCAAGCTAGTGGACGGGGTCATCGCCCTGAGCGCGAAGAACGTCTACGTGCTCGCGTCCGACTTCATTGGCCACGAAACCGCCGCGGTCTACGTCCTGCACTACGCCGACCATAAGTGGTCCAAGGTCGCCGAGAACTACGGCTTCGGCACCGGGAGCCTCAGCCCCGACGGCAAGGGCGGGTTCTACTTCACGGCCTACCAGCACGACGGCGGCAACCCCGCCCTACTGCACTACTACGACGGCAAGCTCGCGGTCGTGGCTTCGTTCCCCGCCATCTCCTCCACCGCGGTCTTGCACGTCACCCACATCCCCGGTACCACGCAGCAGTTGGTGACTGCGTTTACCTCCTCGTCGACGAAGGTCCGCGCCCAGGTCCTCCAGGGCAGCTAATCGCGTAGAGCCGACGGGGGTACCACGGGACGGTGACCGGCATCTGGCCGCAAGGCCAGGCCGGTCACCGTCACTCTCATTGCCGCGAATGCCGCCAAGCCGATAGCTAGAGGGGGAGCGGCGACTCCGCCAGGCAAACCCCAGCCGCACAATCCAGGCACATCGGCCGGGGTTCAGTCGCGCCGCGCCGGTCGCGCCTACCGCTTTTCAGGCGTGACGGCGCTTGAGGCTGACGTTCAGGGCGAAGCTCGGCAGCCACGCTAGGCCAGATGCGAGAGACCCTCTGCTGGAGCGAGGGTCTCTGCGCCGGGGGCTCAGGATTCGGGGTCCGGCAGGGCCAGCGCGATCAGGGTGAACGCGGCCGCCAGGATCAGCGTCGCGCCGCGGACTGCGGCCGTGGCCACCGGGCCGCCGAGCAGCCAGGCGAGCGGCAGCAGGGGACCGGCCCAGCGCGGGATAACTCGAGCGCGGAACGACCCGATCGCGAACAGGATGAGCCCGGCGGCCGAGCCGAGGACGGCGAGGAAATAGAGGGGGCCGAGCGCTTGGGCGTTGCCGGTGGCCAGAGAGTCGACAGCGCAGGGGATGAACGCGGCGAGCGCGATAGACGCGGCAATGTAGCCGGCCTTACCCAGCCGGCCGTCCTTGCCGTCCTGCATCCGGTGCAGCATGGCGATCGCGGCGAGCACGACGAGCACGAAGGGAATCAGGAGCGCGGTGAACGTGTAGTCGGCGGCGGTGCTGAGGTGGCTGCCGGACGAGGGCGGGGCCAGCAGGTCGACCAGGGCACATGCCGCGGCGACCGAGGCGGCCGTCAGAAGCGTGGCTCGCGTCCGCCGCCGCCGGACGGGAACTGGGGTGCTGACCGCTGTGGCAAGCGAAGTCATGGGATGTCTCCTTCGTGAAGCGAGCCGGCGGATCTCCGGCGCATTAGCCGGAAGTTCCTCGCTGGCCAGGGATTGGATCTGGACAAGACGCTAGGGATTTCCGCTCGGCATGTCGTCAGGCCGGGCGCGGATTTCCGGGTCCGCCCCCAGCCGGAGCTATCGGTCCCCCCGCAGGTGGACGCGCCTTTCGCCAGGAGGCCTTTATTGTTTTCAGCATGAATGCCAGGTCGCGCCGAAAGGCGGTCGATTGGGCCGTCGCGGTGGTGCTCGGCCTCGCAATGGCCGTGGCGGCCGGGCTGTCTGGCCCCTCTCAGCCCGCGCTCCGTGCTGTGGCTGTGCTCAGCTCCGCGGGACTCCTCGCGCTGGCGGCGCGGCGGCGCCGTCCGCTGGCCGCGCTCGCCGCGGTCATCGCGGTGGTGCTGGTCGAGACGATAACGGCGTCGCAGTCGGTCGCCGCGCCGTCGTTCCTGGCGGTGATGACAGCTACCTATTCGGTCGGCGCCCGCGCATCCTTCCGGGCGGCTGCCGCCGGCCTCCCGGCGGCCGTCATCGGAGTGGCGGCTGCCCAGATGCTGTCGCCCCAGATGGCCCGCTACTCGCATGCTGACTCCATAGCTTTCTTCACGGTGATCTTGGTCATCGTGCCGGCGACGGCTGGCGCGGTGGTCCGCGCGCGAGCCGGCCTGGCCGACCGGATCAGGCAGGCAACCCGCCGTCTCCAGGAGGCCGGGGCCGCGGGGACCGCCTCCGCCGTCGCGCAGGAGCGCCAGCGGATCGTCACCGAACTTGAGGCCGTCATGCTGCGCGGCCTGGACGGAATGCGACGGCACGCCGCCGCGCGAGACCGGGAGGAAGTCGCCGAACTCGAGCGCATCGCCCGCGGCACGCTCGCCGCGATGCGCGGGCTGCTCGCACGGTTCCGGCCCGCCGACGACGTGGCCGACGGCAGCGCCGCCCGGCGCGCCGGCACGGATCACGCCGGCGACCGGACGCCGGCCCCTTCACTGCCGGAGCTGCGGGCCCGCGTGGCAGCCGGCCTGGCCGCGGAGAACCCCGAGCCGACGTCGACCGCGCCGCTCCCCAGCCGATGGACCCTGCCGTCCGCACGGCAGGTGGACGCCGTCCTCACGCTGGCCGCGCTCGCACTGGCTGCCGCGCTCCTCGCGACCAGGTACTGGCCCGCCGACGCGCTCCTAGCAGCCGCGACCGCGCTTCCGATCGTCTGGCTCCGACGCGCGCCGCTGGCCGCAGCGGCGGTCTGCCTCGCCGCGACCCTCGCCTACAGTGCCGTCGCCAAGCCGGCGGATCCGCTGGCCGGCCTGACGCCGACTTTCATGCTCGTGGTCCCGCTGGTCACCGGCGCCGCCTGCGCGCTGCGCCAGGCTCTCGGCGCACTGATCGCCTGCCTGCTCTGCGTGTTCCTCTGCGTCGTCCTCGATCCGGCGGCGCACTTCGGCCAGGACGGCGCAGTTCCCGCGGCAGCGTTCGTGCTGGCCTGCTGGGCTGTCGGCCGTCTGCTTCGTGACGGCAGCCGTCTGCTGACCGCGCTCGCGGAAACCGCTGCGAGCGTGCGCGACGAGAACGCCGCAAGCGCCGGGCGCGCAGTCGTCGGGGAACGGCTGCGGATTGCGCGTGAGCTGCACGACGCGGTCGGGCACGCGCTGACCACCATCGTCATGCAGGCCACCGCCGCGCGCCGGGTCTGGGTCAGCGATCCTGCACTGGCCAGGCAGCACGTCGCCACCCTGCGTGCCATTACCGCGCAGACCGCCAGCGAGCTGCACGAGCTCGTGCTGTCCGCGGCGGTGGGTGCGGACGACGCCCCCGCCGGCCTCGCGGGCATCCGCGCCCTGGCGAGCCGGGCCAGCGTCTGCGGGCTGCATGTCGAGCTTCATGCCGACGGCGCCGAGACGCAGCTGCCGGCCGACGCCGCCTGGGCGGCATACCGGCTCGTCCAGGAGGCGATCACCAACGCCGCACGGCACGCCCCCGGCGCCAGCATCCAGGTCAGGGCTCTCTACAACCCCGAGGGCCTGGCGCTTGAAATCAGCAACGAGCCATCGGCATGGCTCGCGCATCAGGACAGTGAGGCCGTGGACGGCGACCAACGGGCGGCACGCGAGGCGGCCGAGAACACGCTTACCGGCGGCCACGGCCTGCGCGGCATGCACGAACGCGCCAGCGGCTGTGGCGGGACAGTGACGGCCGGGTCCCGGCCCGACGGCGGATTCACCGTCCGCGCGTACATCCCCCTCCCGGCCGTGCCGGCAGTAACGAATTCAGGATGAGCAGATGACCATCCGAGTCCTGATCGCCGACGACCAGCCGTTGGTGCTGGCCGGCCTGCGCACCATCTTGCAGGCTGAGGCGGACATGCAGGTGGTGGGCGAAGCCTGCGACGGCGACCAGGCCGTCTGCCTTGCCGCCGAGCTGACGCCCGACGTGGTTCTGCTGGATATCCGGATGCCTGGCACCGACGGGATCGCGGCAACCCGCCTGATCGTTGCGGCGGGCGGTCCCCGTGTCATCATCTTGACCACATTCGACCTCGACGAGTACGTCTACGAGGCGCTGCGCGCGGGAGCATCCGGGTTCCTCGTGAAGGACATTCCCGACGACCAGCTGGTCGCAGGGGTCCGCGAGGTAGTGCGCGGTGACAAGCTGCTCGCCCCCTCGGTCACCAGGCGGCTCATCGAGACCTACACCCGCCGACCGCCCTCCGCCGGCCAGCTGCCAGCCGCTCGCACACTCACACCGCGAGAGGTCGAGGTGTGGCAACTTATGGCCAAGGGCCTGACGAACACGGAGATCGCGGCCGAGCTCTTCATCGGCGAGGCCACGGTCAAGACGCACGTCTCACGGGTCATGACCAAGCTCGGCGCCCGCGACCGGATCCAGGCCGTCGTGCTCGCCTACGAGAACGACATTGCTTAGCGGCCCGCAGGCTAGCGGCCGTTTCGGCGGGCCCAGGGCCTGCCGCGCATCCGGCGATCCGCTCAGCCATCTCGACAGCATCAACGAGACCAACACTGCCACCATCCCCAGCGGGATCGCCCTGATGCGTCTGGTGTCGAGGAAGAGGACGCCGAGTAGCATCAGGCGGAACACTGTCACGTGGCGCCCCCAGGGCTTTACTTCAGCCAGGCCAGCAAGCGCCAGCCACTGCCGATGACCGAGCCCAGGCGCGATAAGGACGCTCCAGAACTGGACGCTCTGCGACCTGCGCTCACCACATTGGCCGCGATAGGCGGACGCGCCGTTTCGGCAACTTGTAAGAGTACGGAGGGCTCGCAGGCCCGGCCCGCTGCTGCTGGCCCTCGCTAAAAGCCATGGCCGAACCTGCTTCTCTTGCGCGCAACACCCGTCGCGATGTCCATCGCGCACATGGTGGAGGACGCGCGATCCTCCGCTGCCGAAAGCGGACGGTGCGCGCTATCGGGCACATCCCTGACCTGCGTCAATGCGAACCTCAGCCGCTCGTCAGCTCAGGCAATTGAGACCAGATAATGCGACTGGCCTCAGTTCGCGCTGTGCACGAGTGATTGCGCGGGGCGCGTTATCGCAGCTAAACGTGTGGTCAGGGGCGAGGTCGAACCGCCGACCTTCCGCTTTTCAGGAGGCTTTGCTGATCCACGTAGATCCATCGCTCGCCGCTCAGCAGGCGTGATTCCAAGTCGGCGCACCTGCCGTGTCCACTGCGGACCGCAGCCATCCACAGCCGTTGTTAGCAACGAGTTAGCAAGATCATCTCTGCGTGATGACCGAACCTTGACATCTCAATCGTGTTCGCCACAGCCAGCCTGCGTGCATGGTCACGCCCCAGGGCTCGCATTGCGGTGTTGTTCGGTCTGCCGTGAACTGTTCTGTCGGCGCTGTCGAGCAGTCTGTTGCGGCTGATCCGCTGCATGTTCCGCCGGCCTTGTGCGCGCGTCGTTGGCGGAAAGCATCTCCTCAGTTACCGCCGACCACAGCACCTCGCGGGCATCCTCCAAGGCGTCGGAAGATGGCGGGCCGACTTGGCCGATCACGCTGAGCAGTTCCGTAATATCAATGTCCTCTCTGTCCGGGTTCACTTTCGTACCTCAGCTTCATTCGCATCTGTTTCGGCCAGCATGTGACGCAAGGCCGCGCGTGCCCGGTGCAAGCGGCTGCGGGCGGTCCCAGGCGCGATGCCGAGGGCGACTGCGGCCTCCGCAGGAGTCATTTGTTCCCAAGCCACCAGCAGCAGTACGTCGCGCTCAGCTGAGGGTAGTTTCCTAACTGCCGAAATCAGTGCCCGTGCCCTGACGGCCGAGTCGAGCCGGTCCGTGATCTCATCCCACGGATCAAGCGTCTCCTCTGGCGTGGTCAGACCTATCGGCTGGTTAGTGGTCCAGTGTGCTCGCAGCACATTCCTCGCGATTCCGTACAGCCAGGGCCGGGCATCGTCGTAGCCGCTGTCATAACTGCGCCGCGCTCCGAACGCTCGTACCCAGACCTCGCCAAGCAGATCGTCGGCGGCCTGGTGCCCGGCGCGTCGGGAGAGGTACCCGTGAATAGCGACCTCGTGACGCTCGACAATCTCGACGAATGCTTCGGGTTCGCCGCACAGCGACCGCGCTATCAGCTTGCCGTCGGTCACGTCAGTCCTCAATTGGCCCGTCACAACGTCGGCCATCGCACGGCGAGGCGGACATGGGGCCGGTCGATGACGATGCTCGCGCCTCCGATCGTCTCTGGCCGCGCTCCTGGAGGCCAGGCACTCAGTTCCAGATCCTGCGCGCCCGGCCTGCCCAGCTCGTGCCAAACGATAGCTTGCCGGGCTAGGTATTTCGCGAGGCCGGGTCCGCTAGGACCGTAACCACGGGCAGTGATGTCGTACGGCGCTGGCTGGTCTCCGGGGATGAATGCTGCGACGCCAAGTCTCCCCGTGCTGCCGACCTGGGCTAGGCCGCCGAGCGGCATCAGGTTCGCAATTCGCTGCTGGGCGGGACTGGCATAGGCTTCGTGTCTGCCCATCAAGTTCAGCCGGGTAAGGCCGGGTTCGGCCAGCGTCAGCCACAGATCCAGATCCGCCAGCTCGCCGATGTCGCCGGCCCGCAGCCCGGTGGGCTCCTCGGTCACGGGACCAGAAAGCGCTTCGTACAACGCGTCGGCGTCCGGCGCCGGCCCGTCAACGGCCTGAGCGTGGAGACCGGGCTGAGGACCGAGCGCCAGGAGCGACTCGGGACCGGTGATGGCGCCGGCCATTCTGATGAAGCTGCACCGGCAAGCCGACCTGCTCACCAGCAGATCCCCGGCAGTTTCTAGCCCTACCGAGAGCTGGATCCCGCGGATCGAAAGGGGCAGCACGATCCGGCCGGCGGGACCATGCTGCGCCCACCATTGAGTCGCAAGATCCCACGTGCCGGTAGTCACGATGATCCGGTCATAGGGAGCATGATCGGGAACGCCAGCCGCGCCGTCTCCGCAGACCACTGTGACGCGGCCATACCCGGCGGCGGTCAGGTTCACGCGAGCCTGGCCGATCAGATCGGGAACCACGTCGATAGTCACGACGGACTTCTGATCCCCGACGATGCGCGCGATCAGGGCTGCGTCATAACCGGTGCCAGTACCGATCTTCAGTACGCGATGCCCCGCGGCGAGCCCGAGCTGGCTCAGCATGACTGACATCATCGTCGGCTGCGTAGACGCACTGACCGGCAAACCTTCGCTATGCGATTTGATCACGACGGCGCACCCTGCCAGTCAGCCGCCGGGCTGATTCCGGAGCCGGTAGTAGTCGTCTTCGATCAGGTCCGGCCGCAAGAACAGCGGGTCGTAGGAGCTGGCACGGGTCCTGGAAAGTCGCATCAGCAGGCCAGTGACGCGCTGCAGGCGGCGAGTCAGTGGTGCCATCGTTTCAGGCGTCGTGGCCGGTGCAAGTGCCGGTTGCGGTGAATCGCAATCGGGCTGCGACTGCGCGTCCGCAGCCTGGGTCTGGTCCTGATAGGCCTCCACCGGATCCATCTCCGGCAGGAACGTATGCCGGGGGACCCCTCGGAAGGCAACTTCCACTGCGGCATCAGCCCGGCCGGAGGCGAGCAGTTGATCCGTCAGCTTCGCCCGCGCCGCAGCCGCTAGGTTTCCGATGGCGACGGAATCCTGGTCAAATTCGTCGTCAGATTCCGAGCGACCGCCGCTATCGATCTCGTGCCCTTCCCGGTCCTGGCTGACGTCCAGTGCGCTCATGTGCTGGTACTCCATCGGTCGCTGCTGTTGAACTCCTTGTCCTCTTATTGCGGGAACGCCGTCCGATCGTTCGCGGCCCGCTAGGCAGCTGTCTCACAGTCAGCCCCATCCGCCGACACCCGCTCCGGCCAAGCCGCTCCCGCACGCCCGCCTGCATGATCTTCGTCACCCGCACGCGACCACGCTGCTTCTGGCGGGCGTCCCGGTCCACGTAGTCGCCGCCCGGCTCGGCCACGCCGACCCGGCCGTGACCTTGCGGGTCTACTCCCATGTCCTGCGCGAGCACGCGGCGGGTGTCGGGGACATCTTCGCCCAGGCCGTCAAAGGCGCGCGTTAGCAAAAGCGTTAGCAAGCCAGAGATCAAGAGACAAGCCACAGCGGCATCGCCGCAGCTCAGAATGGGTGGTCAGGGGCGGGGTCGAACCGCCGACCTTCCGCTTTTCAGTCAGGGTGATTCTTGCAGCTCACCGGGGTGTAACCGGCACTTCGTGCCGCCCGCGTGCAGCAGCGAAACGATCAGCTCTTTATAACGATGGATTTGGGCAACAGGGCGGCGTTGCCCGATGCGGCCAGCTCCGACAAGGCTGCCGCGATCTCGGCATCTCGTCCTTCAACGGTATGCAGGTACCTGTTTGCCGCAGCGCTTGAAGCATGGCCGAGTCGGCGCATCAGGTCCTTGGTCGTGGCGCCCGTGAATGCAGCGAGGGTCTGGCCTGTGTGGCGTAGGTCGTGGGTGCGCCGTGAGGCGCTGTTGATTCGAGTGGAGGTGAGAGACCTTCACCGCCGTTCCTGTCGCAGCAGGACGGCGGAGCTGAGGGCAGCCTGACCCGGGTGGTGCCGGGAAGGGCGGGAGCAGCCCTGACAAA
>DATHPF010000342.1:0-18513 GCA_035484155.1 Streptosporangiaceae bacterium | reverse complement strand
ACTCACCGTCAGCGCCGACTCGCCCACGGCCGCCTTCGGCCTCTATGAGCGGGCTGGCTTCGCGATCAAGACGACGTCCGTCATGCAGGTCAAGGACGTGACCGTTCGTTAGATCACAGCCGAGGGCGCAAATCACGGTGTCCTGCTGTCGTGCTAGTCCCGGCCGCCCGTTAGGGCCAGGCTCGCGCCGATGCCGATCATTACCAGGCCGCTTGTCCCGCCGTCGAGCTCCAGCCTGAGCGGGGACCGCGTAAACCAGGAGCGCGCCGTAATCCGACGGCCGCGCCCGGCCGGCCGCGTCCTCAGCGCGGCGCCCGGTCGGCTCGCCAGCACAGCGACAGCATGGGGACGTCGATCTGAGCGGCGCCGGGGAACTCCTCGGCCAGGGCCGCAGCCGCCCTGACGCGGCCAGCCGCCTTGACCTGCTCACTGGCCGTGATCACGCGACTGTAGGTGGTCAGCCAGTCCACTAGATCGGGCACCGTCATGCGGCGGGTGAACCGCAGCGTGGCCGTCTCGACATCGGTGAATACCGACGGGTCCGGCAGCATGACGTGGCGGCCCCCACGGCGCGGACCGGCGCCGTCGGCCCCGTTCCTGGTCTGTGGCTCTTGATCTGGACCGCGGAACCACTCATCCACGTGCAGCCAGGGCGTGGCATCCCGGCCGGTCCAGATGACGCCGAACCGGCCACCGTCGCGCAGCACCCGGGCGATCTCGGGGACCGCGAGTTCGGGATCCATCCAGTGCCAGGCGGAGGAGATGAGAACGGCATCCACCGCGCCGTCGGGCAGCGGAATCGCCTCGCCGCGGCCGGCCAGCACCTCGACCTCAGGGGAGCGGGCGGCCAGGACGGCCCGCATCCGGTCGTCCGGCTCGACCGCGATCACGCGCTCGGCGCGGCCCACGAGCGCGCGGGTCAGCAGCCCGGTGCCGGCCGCGAGGTCAACTACCACATCGTGCCGGGCCGGCAGCAGCCAGTCCACCGCAGCCGGCGGCGGGCCGGGTCGCAGCCGGTCGTAGTCGTTCGCGATGGCGCCGAAGGACATGGAGCGTTCTGAGCGGGAGGCCACCAGTTCACGCTAGTCCGCGTCGCTGGCGGCGCCGACACTCGCCTCGGGTCTGACAGACGCTGGGGTTTGCCGGAACGCGCGGAGCAGGTGATCAAGCATCTCGACCTGACGCTGCGGCGTGACCCGGTCCTGATACAGGACGCGCTGCGCGGACAGGCCGTCGATGAGCACGACAAGCTGGTGCGTCGCCAGCCTGAGATCGCAGTCGCGCGCCAGCTCACCGAGCCGCGCGGCCTCTTGCAGGTGCCCGTGCAGCCGGGCGCACAGCCGGTCAAACTCAGAGTGCTGGAGCTCGCGCAGGCGCGCGTTGCCCAGCGCGCGGCCCCAGAAACTGATCTCGATCTGCGCCTCGAGGTCGCGGCGCTCGTCCAGCGGCAGGGCCTCGAGCATGACGGCGCGCAGCGCGGCCAAGCCGGTCAGCCCGGTGGACGCCTGCGCCATCCGGGCACCGACGCGGCGGTGGGAGAGCACGAGCGCGGAGCCGAGTATGTCGGCCTTGTCGTCGAAGTAGTGCCCGAGTATGCCGCGCGAGCAGTTCGCCTCCTTGGCTATCGCGCGGATGGTCGCGCCGGTAATGCCGTCCCGCGCGATCACCCGCCAGGTGGCAGAGAGGATCTCGTCTCGCCGCTCGTCCCAGTCGACGATCTTGGGCATCGTGCTCCGCTTCGTGCTGGCCGGTGACGTGAGGTCGCCAGTGGCTTGTCGCCGGTGGTTTATCGCCGTGATTTGGTGTCTATTTTTTTGTCGGACGTCCGTCTAACATCCGTTGTAATGCATGCTAATGCTGAGCTGCAAGCGGCTCGTGAGCAGCTAGTGAGTTACTGCGGGCGCCTGATCACGGACGGGCTAGCCGTCGGTGCCGCGGGCAACATGAGCGTGCGCGTGGGCGACCTGATCGCGATTACGCCGTCGGGTGTTCGCTACAGCGAATTGATCCCGTCTGACATCTGCGTGGTCACGCTGACTGGCGAGGAAGTAGACGCGAACGAGACCCCGTCCAGCGAGCTGCCGATGCATCTGGCCGTCTACCAGGGGACAAAGGCGGCGGCTGTCGTGCACACCCACTCGGCCGAGGTGATCGCGCTGTCGGCAGCCAACGACGAGCTGCCTGCCGTGCATTACGCAATCGCTGGCCTCGGCGGGCCAATCCGCGTGGCCGGTTACACCAGGTTCGGGTCGGCAGGCCTGGCGGAGGCGGCGGTCGCGGCCCTCGCCGACCGCTCGGCCGCAATCCTGGAGAACCACGGGGCCATCTGCTACGGCCGTACGCTGAGCGAGGCCTACGACCGTGCGCTGCTGCTCGAATGGCTGGCCAGAGTGTTCCGGCTGGCGTGCAGTTACGGTGAGCCGCACATCCTGACGCAAGCCGAGCTCGATGAGGTATCCGCGGAGGCCCGGCGGCGCCGTTACGGCGAACGACGCCAGCGGTGACTGTGCCAGCGTCGAGGGGGCCGCGAGTTGCCGTCCTCGGTCCGCACATCGTTGACGTGCTCGGCCGGCCGGTCGAGGCGATCCCGGCCGGACAGGGCAGCGCGCGGCTTACCGAGATCCGGGCCACCGCGGCAGGCACGGGCGCCGGGACCGCGGTCGACCTGGCGAAGCTAGGCGCGAGCGTGAGCGTGTTCGGCGCTCTCGGCACCGACCTGCTCGGCGAGATCCTGCTCATGGCGCTGGCCGGGTACGGGATCGATACCAGCGGCCTGGTCAGGAAAAGCGGCGCGCAGACGTCGGCGACCATCCTGCCGATCCGCCCGAACGGCGAGCGGCCTGCCTGGCACGTGCCGGGTGCCACACGGCTGCTCGAGCTGGCCGATCTGGAGCTGGCCCGCCTGACCGGCTGCGACGCCGTGCTGCTCGGCGGCCCGGACGCGATGGCCGGGCTGACCGCTGACGACCTGACGTCGGTGGTCGCCGCTGCGAGGCAAGCCGGCGCCCTGGTCGCGGTGGACGTGCTGCATCCGGGCAGCCAGCGGGAGTTCGCCCGGATCAGCGGCGCGCTGGCCCTGGCCGACTGGTTCTGGCCGAACGCTGACCAGCTCCGCGCGCTGACCCGTCGCGCCGACCTTGACCTGGCTATCGGCGACGTGCTGGCGCTCGGCACCGGGGGCGTCGCCGTGACGCTCGGCGGCGACGGCTGCCTGGTCACTGTGTCGGGCGGCGGGCTGATCCATATTCCGGCCATCGAGGTAGCCGTGGTGGACACGACCGGCTGCGGCGACGGATTCAACGCCGGGATGCTCACGGGCCTGCTGCTTGGCTGCGACGCGGTGGACGCTGCCTGGCTCGGCGCCGCGTGTGGCTCGCTGGTAGCGACGGGGCTCGGGTCCGATGCCGGATTGCAGGGCCTGGCGAACGCCGTGGAGATACTGCGCACCTCGAACGCGCCGGCCGCGGACCGAATCGAGGCGGCGGCACTAGCCGGCACGGCAGCGAAAGAGACAGCAGTACAGAACACAGGGGAGCACGTGGCATGACAGAGCAGTTGATACCTGCGCAGCTGATACCGGCGATCAGCGGTGATGAGGCGACGAGCCGCGATGACCGGCCACGTGGCGCCGACAGTCAGCTCCGGCAGCGGGCCAGGGCGGTCATTCCCGGCGGCATGTACGGCCACCAGTCCGCGGTGCCGCTGCCGCCGGAGTACCCGCAGTTCATGCGCGGGGGACGGGGCGCGCGAATCTGGGACGTCGACGGCAACGAGTACGTCGACCTGATGTGCAGTTACGGCCCGGTCGTGCTCGGTCACCAGCACCCCGCCGTGGAAGCAGCGGCCAGGGCACAGGCCGAGCAGGGCGACTGCCAGAACGGGCCAGGCGCCGTCATGGTGGAGCTGGCCGAGCTGCTGGTCGGCACGGTGCAGCACGCCGACTGGGCCATGTTTGCCAAGAACGGCACTGATGCCACCACGATCTGCTGCACGATCGCCAGAGCAGAGACCGGCAGGTCACGCATCCTGGTGGCGACGGGCGCCTACCACGGCGCGGCGCCGTGGTGTACGCCGCGGCTGGCGGGCGTCACCAGCGCGGACCGGGCCAACCTCGGCTACTACACCTTTAACGACCTGGAATCGGTGACGGCCGCCGTGCGTGACGCCGGCGCGGACCTGGCGGGCATCGTGGTCAGCCCGTTCAAGCACGACGCTGGCTACGACCAGGAGCTCGTCGATCCGGCGTTCGCCCGCGGCCTCCGCGAGCTGTGCACGCAGACCGGCGCGGCGCTGATCCTCGACGATGTCCGGTGCGGATTCCGGCTGCACCTCGGCTCCAGCTGGGAGCCGATCGGCGTGCTGCCGGACCTGTCGGCCTGGAGCAAGGCGATCGCCAACGGTCATGCGCTGGCCGCGGTGCTCGGGTCGGGCCGCTTCCGCGAGGCGGCCGCGAGCATCTTCGTCACCGGGTCGTTCTGGTTCTCGGCGGCGGCCATGGCGGCGGGGATCGCGACCATCGGCGCCCTGCGGGACGAGGGTGCCATCGAGGCCATGGACCGGGCCGGGACGGCCCTGCGCGCCGGGATCCTGGAGCAGGCGACGGCGCGCGGCATCGACGTGAACTACACCGGCCCGGCGGCGATGCCATACCTGACGTTTGCCGGCGATCGCGATCACGCGCTCGGCCATGCGTTCGCCGCGGCCGCGATCAAGTCCGGGCTGTACCTGCATCCGCGACACAACTGGTTTATCTCTGCGGCGATGACCGACGCAGACCTGGCCAAGGCCCTCGCTGCGACTGATGTGGCCTTTGCCGCCGTCCAGGCACGACAAGAAGGAGGGATCACATGAGCACTGATGACTCTGCCAGGCCAGCCGGTGTAGCCGTGGCGGCAGGCAATGGCGAGGAGGCCATCCTGGCCAAGGCGGGCTACAAGCCCGAACTGCGCAGGACGCTTCGGTTCTTTTCCATGTTCGCCATCGCGTTCTCCATCATCTCCATCACGACCGGCATCTTCCTCAACTACGGCTTCGGGCTCTCCTACTGGGGGCCGGCTTCCATCTGGACCTGGCCGATCGTCGGCGTCGGGAACATGATGATCGCGCTCGTCGTCGCCGAGCTCGGCACCCGGATCCCGCTCGCTGGGTACGCCTACCAGTGGAGCGCCCGGCTGGTGAACTCGAGCTACGGCTGGTTCGTGGGGTTCGCCGGGCTGCTGTACATGAGCGTCGGCGGCGGCGCCATCATGCTGGGCGTCGCATCGCCGCTGCTGCTGAGCGAGTTCAACGTCACAAACCCGAGTGCCCGGCTAGTGTTCGCGGTCGCCCTCATCCTCATGGTGCTGCCGGTCATTTTCAACATCATCAGCATCCAGGTGGCCGCGCGCGTCAACAACATCGCCGTCTTCACCGAGATCATCGGCACTGTCGTCTTCGGCGTGCTGCTCTTCATCCTCTGGGCGCTGAAGACCAAGCCAACGCCCTACGGCGCGAGCATTCTCACGAACACGACGTCGACACTGCACAATCCGCTGATCTACGCGTTCGCGCTGGCGGGCCTCATGGGCGCGTTTACCCTTGTCGGCTTCGAGCTCGCCGCCGATATGTCGGAGGATGCGGTGAACCCCAGGCAGAGCGTGCCGCGCGGCGTGCTCTGGGCAGTTGGCGGGTCCGCCGTCCTCGGCATGATCGCCCTGATCGGCTTCACCGTCGCAATCCCGAGCCTGAAGGCGGTCGAGGCACCGGGCCTGCCGCTGCTGGTCATCGCCGGCTACTGGCTACCCTCGTGGCTGGTCAAGGTGTTCGTCGCGTTCGTCATCTTCTCGATGTTTGCGATCCTCGTCGTCGGCGCTGGCGCGCAAGCCCGATTGGCGTACTCGATGGCGCGCGACAACATGCTGCCGTTCAGCAAGCAGCTGCGGAAAGTCAACGCCAGTACTCAGACGCCGATCGTGGCGCTGCTGGTATTCGCCGTCGTCGATATCGCCGTCACCTGGTACGGCTACCTGCAGGCCAGTGCGTTCGCCACCCTCGTCGGCGCGACCGCGATCATCCCGTACATCATCTACTTCCTGATCACGGCTGGCTACGCCTACAAGCGCCGGACGCTGGACTCCATCCCGGGCGCGTTCTCGCTGGGCCGCTGGGCATGGCCGGTGATCATCTTCGTGCTCCTGTACAGCGCGCTGATCATCGTCGTGCTGGCGGTGCCTGGCCCATTCCACGCCGCGGACAAGGTCGTGGCCTACGGCGCTGGCCTGGCGCTGCTGTGGTACGTGGCAGCGCTGGTCTGGCGACTGCGCCGCGGTACGGCCGGCGTGAAACCAGTGGAGGACCTAGTCGACTAGCTCAGTCCGCCGGCCGGCCGCGCAGGCCGTCACCCGCCCGGCCGGCCGGCGGTGCCTACGGCGACGTCTGGCGGCCGGTGCCGGGACGGAACGGCCGGACTTCGATCATGCCGAACTGGGCGACCGGATGCTTGGCGGCGATATCCATGGCCTCGGTCATGTCGGCGCACTCGATCACGTCGAAGCCGGCCATCCACTCCTTCGTCTCGGCATAGGGGCCGTCGCTGATGACGACCTCGCCCTGCCGGACTCGCACCGTAGCCGCGTTGGCGGGCTTGCTCACCTGGCTGCCGAACACCCGCATACCTCGCTCTCCGGTCTCGGCCAGCCAGGGCTTGATGTCGTCGCCCTCGACGTCCCAGCTGGCGATCTCGGCGGCCGTCTCCAGGGCTTGGTCCGGAGGCTCCTCCAGGCAGACCAGCAGCAGGTATTTCATCGTTCGCTCCTAAGAGAATTGCTGAGGTGTCGTCGTCATCTCGACGGACGGGCACGGCTGACATGGACAGCCCTGCAGCCGCGGTCGGCTGCGAGCGGGCTGGCGGCTAGTGTAGGCGCGGTGCGGATCGCTACCTGGAACGTGAATTCCGTGAAGCAGCGGGTACCGCGGCTGCTGCCCTGGCTGGACCAGCGCAAGCCCGACGTCGTGTGCCTGCAGGAAACCAAGCTCGCCGACGATGCCTTCCGTGACCTGCTAGGCGCCGACCTAGCCAGCCGCGGCTACCAGGCCGCGGTGCACGGTGAGCCGCGCTGGAACGGCGTGGCGATCTTGTCCAGGGTCGGGCTCGACGACGTCGCGATGGAACTGGCCGACGGGCCTGGCTTCCCCGAGCCCGAGGCCCGTGCGGTCGCGGCCACCTGTGGCGGGATCCGCGTGCACTCGGTCTACGTGCCGAACGGCCGCGAGCCGGACTCCGACCACTACCGGTACAAGCTCGCCTGGCTGGCCGCTCTGGAGCAGGTGGTCAGGTCTGGGCCGACGGCTGCGGTGGTCTGCGGCGACATGAACATCGCACCGACCGACGCCGACGTCTTCGATCCCGCGGCGTACATCGGCCAGACGCACGTCACCGCCCCGGAGCGTGCGGCGCTGGCCAGCCTCGAATCCGCCGGGCTGCATGACGTGGTCCGCGATCACTGGCCTGATCAGCGAGTATTCACGTACTGGGATTACCGGGCGGGGATGTTCCATCAGGATCTCGGCATGCGCATCGATCTCGTGCTCGCCACCGACAGCGTGGCCGGCCGGGTCCAGGCTGCCTGGGTCGACCGGCAGGCACGCAAGGGCACCGGCCCGAGTGACCACGCCCCCGTGATGGTCGACCTGGACGAGGCACCGGACGGCGATATCGGCCCGGTCGTGCCGCCGCCGTCGTCGAGTGGCGGACGCAAGGGCTCGGTCAGGCTCCCGCAGTCTCGCGGCGACTGAGGTACCTGCCGTGGCGACCGTCACGCGGTGATCTGTACCTTTCTTCCTGTGACGGACACATCGACAGAGGCTGAACCGACCGCGTTCGCGCAGCGGCGTTACGAGGTGCCGCCCGGCGCGACTGACCTGCTGCTCGTCCGGCATGGCGCGTCGCAGCCGTACGTTGACGGCACCTCGTTCGCGCTCGTCGACGGACACGGAGACCCGCCCCTGTCGTTCGACGGCCAGGAGCAGGCACGGCAAGTGAGCGCTCGGCTGGCAGCGGCCGGCGTCGACGCGATCTATGTGACCAACCTGCGGCGCACGGCGGAGACCGCGGCGCCGCTGGCGGCGCGCCTCGGTCTTGAGCTGCGGGTGGAGCCTGATCTGCGTGAGGTGTACCTCGGCGAATGGGAGGGCGGCATCTTCCGCAAGAACGTCGCCGACGGCCACCCCGTCAGCCTGCGGATGGCGGCCGAGGAACGCTGGGACGTCATTCCCGGCGCAGAGTCCAGCGCCGCGCTCAACAGCCGGGTGCGGGCCGCGATCGAGCGCATCGCCGCGGCTCATCCCGGGCAGCGGGTGGCCGCGTTCACGCACGGCGGCGTGATCGGCGCGGCGCTCGCCCTGGCGAGCGGGTCGCGGCCGTTTGCGTTCCTCGGCGCGGAGAACACGTCCATTTCCCGGCTCGTTCTCACCACCGACCGCTGGTATGTCCGCGGCTTCAACGACACCGCCCATCTCGACGGCGTGGCGACAGGCTAGCGGTGCAGCCCGGACCGGCAAGCCGCCTGCGCCTCGCCCGGCCAAGTCGTGACCTGCACGCCGCCGAGCGATTCTGGGTCGGCGGCCTTGGCCTCGATGTACTGCTGCGCCTTGACGAATCCGCCGAGGGCGGGCACGCGCTGCTCATGGTGGGCTGGCCCGGCGCGGCGTGGCATCTCGAGCTGGTCGGCGATCCGGACGGCGAGACACCGCCCGCGCCGACCGAGGAAGACCTGCTGGTCCTGTACCTCGACGGGCCCATCGACGACGACATCATCCGCCGCCTCGTCGGCGCGGGCGGCACGCGGGTCCCGGCACGCAACGAGTACTGGGACGAGTGGGGCGTGACGATCGCCGATCCCGACGGCTACCGCCTCGTCCTGGCCAGCCGCTCCTGGCCCTAGCCGGGCTTGCGGCTGACCAGCCACGCACCGAAGGCAGCGGCGCAGGCAACCGACCGCCGCACCGCTCCGCACCGAGGTCCCGTGCACGCTCGCGCACGGGTCTGGCCAGGCCCCATACCTCCCAGAACGGCACGCTGGCCGGCGCGGTTCGATCGAGCGGCTAGCCGCCGGACAGCAGCTTCGTCAGGGCGGCGGGGATCTCGGTCACGGTGCGAACTGGCTGGCTGATCCCGCCGCCGAGCCGCGCTAGGCGCTCGGCCGCCGGCAGCGACTCAGGGTCTGGCTCGCGCCCGAGCGGCAGCGGGCATAGCACGTCGAGCCGGTCGATGCCGCCCAGCGCGGTCGCTGGATCACCGCCAGTCGTGCTCAGGCAGTCCGACAGCAAGATGACGCACCGTTCGGCCGATGCCAGGCTGGCGAGCTGACCGGCCGCGGCGCGCAGTCCGGCGGCCAGGTCCGTCATGCCGTGCCCGCGCAGGCCAAGCAGCCGGCCGACGGTCTGGTCCGGCTGCTGACGGCGACCCGGCGGCTGCAGCACGGTGGCCGAATCGGAGAAGGCGAGCGCACCGGTGTCGAGCCGCCCGTCGGCTGCCAGCAGCACGCTGGCCGTGGCGACGGCCGCCATCGCGAGCGCCAGCCCGGACATCGAGCCGCTGCAGTCCACCAGCAGGCACACCGACCTGCGGTGCGCCTGCCACGATCGCGTGACGACGTCGTCGGCCGGCGGCGGCCAGGATCCGGCCAGCCGGTCGATGGTCCGGTCCAGATCGATGTCACCGTCACCGCGCCGGACCGAGCGGATGCGCTTCGGCCCGCGCGCCGGCTGGTATCCGGCCGCACCCAGCTGAATGAAGATCCGGGCTGCCAGGCTCCGCGCGACGGCACGCAGCGCGGGATCGGTGGCCTGACTCAGATCGGCCAGCAGCGCGGCCGCTGCGTCGGCATCGGCCCCCAGCAGCCCGGCTACCGCCTCGCCGTCGAGCTGGCCCACGTCCGGCGAGACGTCGGCGAAGCCTGCGTGCCTGCTGGCCAGCTCGGCCCGGCTGACCGTCCGCCGCGCGGGCCCTTGATGCCGCTCGCGGCGCAGGCTAGAGCGCGACCCGCCCTGGGAGAGGCCCGCCTGGCCGGGCGGGCCGTCAGCTTTTCCCTGGCCGTCCCGCGCTGCCGGATCGGGGGAGTCGGCTTCCGGCGCTGGCGGGGCCGGAGCGTCGGCCGGCCACAGGTCGGCGAGCAGTTCGTCCAGGACGGACTCCGGGCTGCGGTCGCAGCCGTCGGCGATCCGGATCCGGCCCGATAGGGCAGCGTGCGCGGCGTCTCGCGCGGTCTCCCTAGTCATCGCGGTCTCGCGGCGCAGTCGGCTCAGCCCGTCCAGGAGCAGCACCAGGTCGATCGCCCCGCGCACCGATGAGCCCATCCGCACGTCGCGGTGCACGCGGGTCGCCCGCGTAAACGACACGGCGAACTCGACGACGTGGCCGGTCCGGCCCGTCACCGCCGTGGTGATGTCTCGCTCGGCCGCGGTGTCCTGGTAGCCGAGCACCACCCGGCAGATGCGGTCGGCGATGGCCTGGCTGACCCTGGCGGTGCCGATCGCGTCGAAGGGGTTCATGGCCGCGATGAGCCGGAACTCCGGATCTGCCTGGACGAGCCCGAGTCGCGGTACCGCGATCTCGCCCTCGGTCAGCACGGTGATGAGGACGTTGAGCGTCTCCTCCGGTACCCGGTTGAATTCCTCCAGGTACAACAGCGCGCCGCTACGCATGGCCTGCAGCAGCGGGCCGTCCGCGAAGCTCGCGGCCAGGTAACCCGCGGACAGTACCTGCGCCGGGTCGTACTGGCCGATCAGCCGGGCGGGCGTGAGCTCGGCGTTGCCCTCGACGAAGACCACAGCCTGACCGAGGTCGCGCGCGATCGCCCGCAGCAGCGTCGACTTGCCGGTGCCGGGTGGCCCTTCGAGTACCACGTGCCTGGCCGCCTGAAGCGCCACCGTCAGCACCTCGCGCTCCCGGCGGAGGCCGATGACCGGCGTGCTGCCGCTCACCGGCCCCGGCCGGGCAGACGTCACAGGTGACTCAGCTGCCATGCAGGATGAGGCCCCTGATGTTCTTGCCGTCCAGCATGTCCTGGTAGCCCTGGTTGATCTGGTCGAGCTTGTACGTGGTGGTGATCAGCTCGTCCAGCTTCAGGTCGCCAGACCGGTACAGCTGCACCATCAGCGGGATGTCGTGGAACGGGTCACCCGAGCCGAACAGGCTGCCCTGGATCCGCTTCTCCATCAGCGTCAGCATCGAGCTGTTGATCTGGATGTTGTTGGAGACCAGGTCACCCAGGCCGGTCACGACGACCGTGCCGCCCTTGCGGATCGTGTTGAACGCGTCGGTGACCACCTCGGTCGTCACCACGCCCACGGTCACAATCGCCTTGTCGGCCATCACGCCGCGGGTGAGCTCGTGGATGAGGAGGGCGGCCTCCCCGGCGGTGGCGCAGCTGTGCGTGGCGCCGAGCTTCTCGGCGGTCTCGCGCTTCATGGCGACCGGATCGATCGCGACCACGTTCCGGGCGCCGGCCAGTGCCGCGCCCTGCACCGAGTTGATGCCGATGCCGCCGATGCCGTAGATGGCGATGGTGTCGCCCGGCTCTACCGCGGCCGCGTGCACGGCCGAGCCCCATCCAGTGGGCACGCCGCAGCCGATCAGCGCCAGCTTGTCGAGCGGGAGGTCATCGTCGACTTTCACGCAGGACAGCTCGGACACGGTCGCGTACTCGGAGAACGTGCCGAGCATGCACATGCCGCCCACGTCTTCCCCGTCGGCGGCGTGGAATCGGTACGTGCCGTCGGTCAGGCAGCCATCCAGGATGGTGGCGCCGAGGTCGCACAGGTTGGAGTGGCCCGTCGAGCACCAGCGGCAGTGCCCGCATACCGGCAGGAACGAGCAGACGATGTGGTCGCCGACCGAGAGGCGCGTCACGCCTGGTCCGACTTCCTCGACGACACCCGCGCCCTCGTGCCCGCCCACGATCGGGAAGCGGGGGGTGAGATCACCGGACCGGATGTGCTCGTCGGAGTGGCACAGGCCGGAAGCCACGAACCTGACCAGCACTTCGCCGACCTTCGGGGGATCGAGCTCTAGCTCGGTGACCTCCCAGTCCTGGCCCGTCCCGCGCATGACTGCTGCTCTGGTCTTCATCCGCTCTCCCGTAGAGTCGCCGAACCACTTTTGTCGTAACACTAGGGGGTCATCCGGGCAGGCGGAAGATCCGCGCCGCGCTGCCGCCCAGCGCCAGCGTGACCTGATCTGGGCTCGCGCCGGCCTCGAGCAGCACCTTCTCCACGGCCCGCGCGTTGCGCTGGACGCCCGGCACGCCCGGCCAGTCGGTCCCGAACACCATCTTGGGCGCTAGCCGAGCCAGGTCTTTGCCGTAGTAGTCAGGCAGCCGGGCCGGCGGCAGTCCGGATATCTCCAGCCAGACGTTCGGCCGCATGAGGGCCAGGAATGCGGCCTGGTCGTACCACCAGCCGCGACCGCCATGGGCCAGCACGACGGTGAGGTCGGGGAAGTCACGGAACACGGGGTCGAGCAGGGCTGGCGCGCCGAAGGCGTTCACCGACCCGGAGAACGTGGACGTGCCGCAATGCACGATGACGGGCATACCCCGTTCCTCGCACCAGGAGTAGGCGGGATAGAGCATCCGGTCTGCGGGCTCGAAGCCGCCGTGCACCGGATGGATCTTGCACGCGATCGCGCCCAGGCCCGCCTGGCGGGCCAGCTCGGCCTTGACGGGGTAGTGGAGGTGCGGGTTGACGTTGGCGACGGTGCGGAAGCGCGCCGGGTTGTGCTCGACCAGGGGCAGCACATCCTCGATCGGCTGGATGCCGGTCGACTTAGGGCTGTGCTCGGTGAACAGCAGCACGTGGTCGGCGCCTTCGGCGGCGAAGTAGGCGTCGAGCGCCGCCGGGATCGGCACGCCGCTGCTGTCGTAGAGCTCGGCCATCGGGATGCCGCTCCCGAAGGTAGCTAGCCAGCCCTGCCAGTCCCGCGACAGCGTCGGCAGCTTCGCCACGTGCACGTGGGCATCTACCAGCAGCCTGCCGTCGAGCACGTGGGCACCTCCGCCGCGCCGGTCCCGCGACCTGGCCGGCTAGCCAAGCCAGGCATCATGCTAACCGGCGACGGCGGCGCTGGGCTTGCCCCAGTTCGGTCTCTTTCGGGTCGGGGAGCCGCTCAGGGCGCAGCCCGAAGAACATGCCGAACATGACGCCTAGGTCGAGGATCGCGATCAGGCCCCCGATGTAGGGACCCGGGCCGCCAAGCCAGGCCAGGTACCCGCAGAACGAGAGGACGATGATGAGCGCGCCGAGCGCCCGCGGCCGGCCAGACTGTGCGAGCCGTTCGGGCACCTCATACGGCGCCCGCTCGACGTAGTTGGCCGTTGCCGCCTTGTCCTTGGCGATCTTCAGCCACAGGTCGTACATCTCCGGAGCCTGCTCGCGCAGCGCGATCGCCTGCGAGACCGATGGAATGTCGGCCTGCGGGACCCGGCTGTCGGCCACCTTGTCGCCGATCCGGTTGACAGCCGCCGCGATCTCCGCAGCTCCGGTCTCCGGCTGCCTGGGGGTCTCCGGCTGCCTGGGGGTCTCCGCTTGTCTGGGGGTTTCCGGTTGCCTGGGGGCCGGCGCCTGCCCCGGCCAGCCGCTCTGGTCTTGCGGGGCAATAGGCGCGGGATCGGTATTGGTCATGCGATTAACGTCTCACCGCTCTCATCACGCGCACGACCGACCGCCTCGCGATGCGCGGCCGTGATCGTGCTCATCGCCGACAGGAACGGATCATCCTGATCCTCCTGGCGCGGCGGACTGGGCGGAAGGACTGGGCGCATCGTCTCGTAGACGGTCATGCCTGTCAGGTCGAATATCGCCGCGATGCCCATGCCGATGGAAAGCACCCGGCGAGCTGACCTGTCCGTCGGCATGTGGGTTTTCGTGCCCGTTACATGACCAGTCAAACACGAGACCTGCGCATACGGCGCTAACAGAATGAATGACGCATATAAGAACGTATGCCGCAGGGCTCGGAGCGCAGCCCGCTCCCCGCGGCCGCGGGAAACGAGATCGCTTGCGCCGGCCGGGGGCTCTAGACTGACGTCTTCCACACGCGACGAAGAGGCTCTCACCCATGCGCTGGTCACAGCTGCACATCCCGACCTTGCGAGAGGACCCGGCGGACGCTGACGCGGCGAGCCACCGGCTGCTGCTGCGGGCCGGGTTCATCCGCCAGCTGATGGCAGGTCACTACTCCCTGCTGCCGCTCGGCATGCGAGTGCGCGCCAAGATCATCAACATCATCCGCGAGGAGATCAACGCGATCGGGGGGCAGGAGTTTCTCCTGCCGACTATGCACCCGGCCGAGATCTGGGAGCGGAGCGGCCGGCTGGAGCACATTGACGTGATGTTCCGGCTGAAGGACCGCAAGGGCGCGGACATGGTGCTCGGGGTCACGCACGAAGAGATTTTCACCACCCTCGCAGCTGAGCTCGCGTCCTACCGCGAGCTGCCCCAGTTCTGGTACCAGTTCCAGACCAAGTTCCGGGACGAGGCACGGGCGAAGAGCGGGCTGCTGCGCGTGCGCGAGTTCACCATGAAGGACTCCTACAGCTTCGACCTGGACGAGGCCGGACTGGACAAGTCGTTCGACGCACACCGCAGTGCGTATGAGCGGATCTTCGCCAGACTCGGGATTCCGGCCATCGCGGCCGAGGCGTCCAACGGCACCATGGGCGGCAAGGACTCGCTGGAATTCATGTGCCCGTCGGAGGCAGGCGAGGACCTGGTCGCAACGTGCCCGACCTGTGACTATGCCGCCAACCTTGAGCGGGCAACCTCGGAACTGGCTCCGCTTGAGGACCAGCCGGGGCCGGCCGCGCCGACCCGGCTGGACACTCCCGGCGTTCGTACCATCGAGGATCTGGCCACCAGCTACGGCCTCGCGGCCGAGCGCCAGATCAAGACGCTCGTCCAGGTCATGGACGGCCAGCTCACACTGGTGCTGCTGCGGGGCGACCACCAGCTTCAGGATCAGAAGCTGAGCGACGCCACCGGAGTGACCGACATTCGCCCGGCCCAGCCGGATGAGATCCGGGCTGCCCTCGGCGCGCTGCCCGGCAGCCTAGGCGCGGTGGGAGTCACCGGCCTGCCGGTCATCGCTGATCTCGCACTGCGCGGCAGGCGGGATATGGCGACGGGCGCCAATACCGACGACGTCCACCTCACCGGCGTCGACGTCGGCCGCGACATCCAGGTCGGCACGTGGGCGGACCTGCGCGAAGTATCCGCCGGCGAGCCATGCCCTCGGTGCGGCACGCCATTGCAGTTCATCCGGGCCATCGAGGTCGGTCACATCTTCAAGCTCGGCCGGAAGTTCACCGAGGCGTTCGGCGTCACCGTGCTCGGCCCCGATGGCTCGGCGATAGTCCCGATCATGGGCAGCTACGGCATCGGCGTCGAACGAGCCATGGCCGTGATCGCGGAGGTGCATCACGACGAAGCGGGCCTCACGTGGCCGGTGCAGGTGGCACCGGCTGAAGTCGACGTGATCATGGTCTCGGTCAGGGACGAGGCCGTTCGCGCGGCCGCCGAGGCGATCTACGCCGCGCTGCAAGCGGCCGGGCACGATGTGATCATTGATGACCGGGACGAGCGGCCAGGGGTGAAGTTCAAGGACGCCGAGCTGATCGGCTTCCCGGTGAGGGTCAGCGTGGGCAGCCGCGACCTAGCCGAGGGCATGGTGGAGGTCGTCAGCCGGGACAGTGGCGAGCGCGAGCGCGTACCCGTCGATCAGGCAGTGAAGCACGTGCAAGACCTGCTGCCTGCGCCCCGCTAGGCTGCGCCGGCGACCAGGCGCATGCCTGTCTCCTGGTGGCGAGGGCTCACCGGCCGGAACAGGGGATCCTGGAACACGGGATCACTGTCGGCCGCGAGCCGCTCGCTGTGGCTGGCCAGCTCGGCCCACTGGTCACGGGCTGGCCGGCCGGCCTGATCCGTCGAGCTCCATCCCGATTCCCCGGCCTGCCAGACCCGCTCATTCTGACTGGCCAGCTCGACCCACCTAGAGTCGCTGCTCGACATGCGTCCTCCCGTCCGCGCGTGCCTGGCGGTCGCCCCTGCGAGACCGCCTGGTCCCTCACTCCTATAGACACGCTGGACAGGGCATTTGGTTAGCCGCAAGCCGGTTACAAGTGGATAACTTCCCGGCGTGACCTCCCGGTGCGCGCAGCTCAGGAGGCAGTTGTGACCCTGGATGCCGGAGTTGCTATAGCTTCGTCCAGGCCTCGGTCAGGACGCTCCGCAGGATCTGCTCCATTTCGTCGAAGTGCTCCTGGGTGCAGGTCAGGGGCGGCGAGAGCTGGATGACCGGGTCGCCGCGATCGTCCGCGCGGCAGATGAGGCCGGCATCGAAGAGCGCGTGGGACAGGAAGCCGCGAAGCAGCCGCTCTGACTCGTCGTCGTCGAAGGTCTCCCTGGTGGCCTTGTCCTTCACCAGCTCGATGCCGTAGAAGTAGCCGTCGCCGCGGACGTCGCCGACGATCGGCAGGTCGTTGAGCTTCTCCAAGGTCGCGCGGAACGCCCCTTCGTGCGTCCGCACATTGCCCAGCAGGTCTTCCTTCTCGAACACATCGAGGTTGGCCATCGCGACCGCGCACGACACCGGGTGGCCGGCGAAGGTGACACCATGCAGGAACGTCGTCTGACCCGAGCTGAACGGCTCCATCAGCCGGTCGGTCACCAGCATGCCGCCCAGCGGCGCATAGCCGGAGGTGACGCCCTTGGCGAAGGTGATGATGTCGGGCTTGTAGCCGTACCGCTCGGAGCCGAAGTAGTAGCCCAGCCGGCCGAACGCGCAGATGACCTCGTCCGATATGAGGAGCACGCCGTACTTGTCGCAGATCTCGCGAACCCGCTGGAAGTACCCGGGTGGCGGCGGGAAGCAGCCACCGGAGTTCTGCAGCGGCTCGAGCACTACCGCGGCGACCGATTCCTCGCCCTCGCGGAGGATGGCCCGCTCGATCTCGTCCGCGGCCCATAGCCCGAACGCGGTCAGGTCGTCGGCGACAAATCCCGGCGCGCGGTAGAAGTTGGTGTTGGGCACTCGGACACCGCCGGCCGGGAGCGGCTCGAACGGCTCTTTGAGGCCAGGCAGGCCCGTGATCGCCAGCGCCCCCATCGTGGTGCCGTGATAAGCGATGGCCCGGCTCAGGACCTTGTAGCGGGAGGGCTGGCCGATGGCCTTGAAGTACTGCTTGGCGAGCTTCCAGGCCGACTCGACTGCCTCAGACCCGCTGGTGGTGAAGAAGACCCGGTTCAGGTCCCCGGGGGCGAGCGTCGCCAGCCGGTCGGCCAGCTCGATGGCCTGCGGGTGGGCATAAGACCACAGCGGGAAGTAGGCCAGCTGGCTGGCCTGCCGCGCGCCGGCCTCCGCAACCTCGGTGCGGCCGTGGCCGATCTGGCTGACGAACAGGCCAGCGAGCCCGTCGAGGTACCGCTTGCCGTTCTGGTCATAGACATACTGACCCTCGCCGCGCACGATGACCGGCATCTCACCGTCGGCATAGGACGACATCCTGGTGAAGTGCAGCCACAGGTGCTGCCTCGCCTTTTCCTGGAGGGCGGCGATCTCGTCCTTGCCGTATGGCGTGCTCATCTGGTCCCCCAGCTGTAGGTCTGCTTGCAGAGTCTTAGGTAAACAAATGTCTCGGTCGTGGTGACGCTCGGGATGGCGCGGATCCGCCCGAGGATCTCCAGAAGCTGGTCATCGTCCTCGCACACGACCTCAATGAGGATGTCGAAGGATCCGGCCGTGATGACGACGTAGTCGATTTCCTCCATACCCGCGAGGTGACCCGCAACCCGCTCCAGGTCGCCGCCGCAGCGGATGCCGACCATCGTCTGGCGCGGGAAACCCAGGGTCATCGGGTCGGTGACGGCCACGATCTGCATGGCACCGACATCGATGAGCCGCTGCACGCGCTGCCGCACGGCGGCCTCGGACAGGCCGACGGCCTTACCGATGGCGGCGTACGAGCGCCTGCCGTCCTGCTGAAGCTGCTCGATTATCTGCTTCGACAGGTCATCGAGCACGATCCTGTTGTCGGACTCTCGCCCGCCCGCCGGGCCCCGGCTCCTGGCGCCCGCTGCGAGCGGAGCCGTCGGCGTGTGCACCATGCGTCAGCCTCCTTCACCAGCCCATGCTGCCATGCTATCGGCGTCTGTCAACTGATTCCGTAGATGACTGACCACTTTGTTACTGATTCACTTGTGCAGCTGCCGTTTCTCTGTCAGGGTTCGTACTTGGCTGCGGCTCAGTTGGCTGCGGGATCAGCTCGACGGAAGGATCGCGGTGGAGGTGCTGGCCAACTTCGTCGGCGGGCAGTATGTGCCCAGTCAGGACGGCCGAACCAGCGAGGTGATCGACCCCAGCACGGGCGAGGCCTACCTTCAGGCTCCGGTGTCGGGTGCTGCTGACGTCGACGCCGCACTGCGCACGGCGGCCGCCGCGTTCGAGACCTGGCGCGACACCACGCCGGCCGAGCGCAGCCT
>DATHPF010000341.1:0-7339 GCA_035484155.1 Streptosporangiaceae bacterium | reverse complement strand
ACGATGTCGACGGTGGTGGCGATCTTGGCCAGCATCGCCGGAGGGCGGAAGCGGTTGCTGGTCACGAGCAGGCCGAGGCGCAGCCGCTGCGTCTGCCCGGCCAGCGCCGATAGCAGGGTCCAGCCCTCGTAGATCGGTCCGGTCGGATCGCCGCCGATCGGCATGAGGTGATCGAATAGCCACGCATGCTCGATCGCCGGGATCGCGTCCGCTTCGCGCCAGACTCGCAGTATGTCCTGGTAGTCGACCTGCATAGGGGCGGTCATGATCCCGAAACTGGGCCGGGATGTCTGCGGCATGGAGGTTGGTCCTTTCATCCGGGCTGGCCGAGCGATCAGCAACGTTCCTCTATGGCGAGCTGAAGCGAGTCTCCGGCCGGGTTTGGATTTGGCTGGGCTGTGCTGGCATCCTGGATAAGCGGAGCTTTGTTCCGTTAGCTAATATACGGAACATGGTTCCGGTTGCCAACCTGAGTGACGGAGGTCTTGGGCAGTGGTCGGCACCGACAGCGGATCCGGGTCGTCAGCCCCACGGAAGCGGGCCGATGCCAGGCGCAACGAGGAGACGCTGCTGGAAGCGGCCGCCGCGGCCTTTGTTAGCTCCGGCGTCGATGTCCCGGTGCGCCACATCGCGGCCAAGGCCGGCGTTGGCGTCGGCACGATCTACCGTCACTTCCCGACCCGAGCTGATCTCATCGTTGCGGTCTACCGACACCAGGTCGAGGCATGTGCTGAGGCTGGTCCAGCGCTGCTGGCGAACAGCAGCACGCCGCACGCCGCGCTGGCTCAGTGGATCAACCTGTTCGTCGACTTCCTGGTCACCAAGCACGGCCTCGCCAAGGCATTGCAGTCCGACGCTGCCGCTTTCGAGACGCTGCACGCCTACTTTCTCGACCGCCTGGTCCCCGCGTGTGCCCAGCTGCTCGAGGCCGCTGCCACGGCGGGCGAGATTCGCGCCGGCACCGACGCCTACGAACTGATGCTGGGCGTCGGCAACCTCTGTATCGGCGCGGACAGCAACCCCCGGTATGACGCACGCCGCATGGTCGGACTCGTCATCGCCGGACTGCGCCTCCGCTAGCGATCCTTCTCGGTCGAGCCTCCTAGCGGTGCCGTGCTGGCGGGTGCGTCATGATGTGCCGGTGGAGTTCGAGCCGTACCGGGGTGAGCTTGTCGCCTACTGCTACCGGATGATGGGCTCCTTCCACGAGGCCGAGGACGTGACGCAGGAGACGATGCTGCGGGCATGGAAGGCCCGCGACCGGTACGACCACACGCGCGCATCGTTGCGGACCTGGCTGTACCGGATTGCGACCAACGCATGTCTCACGGCGCTGGAGGGGCGTACGCGGCGGCCGCTGCCGTCCGGGCTGGGCGCGCCGAGCGACGATCCCAGCGCGCCGCTGACGCCGGCCTTCGATATCCCCTGGCTACAGCCGTTTCCCGATGCGCGGTTCGACCTGGGGATGCGGGCGGACATTCGGCTCGCGCTGGTGGCTGCCATGCAGGTCCTGGTGCCGCGGCAGCGGGCCGTGCTGGTGCTCCGCGAGGTACTGGAATTCAGCGCGGCCGAGGTCGCTGTCCAGCTTGGGACCACGGTCCCGGCCGTCAACAGCACATTGCAGCGAGCGCGCGCTGCCCTCGCACAGGTGGGTGATCCGGGCGAGGTCAGCGAACCGGATGATCCCGAAGTCACTGCGGTGGTCGAGCGATACGTGCAGGCCTTCGAGGCGGCCGATGTTTCCGCGCTCGTCCGGCTTCTCACCGATGAGGCGGTCCTGGAGATGCCGCCGGTGCCGCTGTGGTACCGAGGCAGCCGCGAGTACGGCCTGTTCATCCGCCGTGTGTTCGAGATGCGCGGGACGGGCTGGGGAATGCGGCGCCTCACTGCCAACGGGCAGCCCGCGCTCGCCGCTTACGCGCCCGAGCCCGGCGGCGCCCTGCGGCTGCACACGCTCCAGGTGCTGACGGTCGTAGGCAACCGGGTCGCACGCAATGTCGTGTTCGCCGATCCGCGGGTGTTCGAGGCATTTGAGCTCCCTGATCAGATCTCCATCAACGAGTTTCGCCGGGCGCGATGAGTTGGGCCGGTGCCGCCGGTAAGTACAGGTGAGCATCGACCGAGGGAGACTCAACATGAGCGTCATCGTCATCGAATTCATCACCCTGGACGGGATTGTGTCCGACCCAGACGGCTCGGATGGCACCGCGGCCGGCGGCTGGGCGTTCCGGCACGGCCCCGAGACGGTCGCCGGGGACAAGTTCCGGCTCGGCACCAAACTCGACGACGGGGTCATGCTGCTGGGCCGCAAGACCTGGCAGTTGTTCTCGCGACTGTGGCCGAGTCGCGACGACCCGTTCTCCGCGCGAATGAACGCCGTGCCGAAGCTGGTCGCGTCCCGCACGCTGACCGACGTCTCGGCATTTGCGAACTCGCAAGTCATCGATGGCGACGTCGTCGACGCCGTTAAGCGCGAGCAGCGTGATGTGATCGTCACCGGCAGCCTCAGCGTCGTGCACGCGCTGATGGCCGACGACCTGATCGATGAGTACCGGCTGCTGACCTTCCCCACGATCCTGGGCACCGGCGAGCGGCTGTTCCCGGCCGCCAGCCCGCCGGTGTACCTGGAGTGCCTGTCAGCCGAGCAGGCGGGCGCTGCTGTCCTGTCGCGGTACGCGATGCAGGCACGATAACTGATCGCTTCCTCGACCCCTAGGCCCGCTGCGACTCCGCGGCTCGGCGAAAGCCTTCCATCTCCATCGCGAGGTACCGGCGGGAGAGGCGGCTTGTGATGGCATACAGCAGCCGGGCAAGGGGCCCGTGCATGCGAAGGGTCAGGGTGATCCTTGAGCCCTGACCTTCTGGTTCCACGATGTGGCCGCCGACAGTAGTTATTCCGAGGGCACTCGTCTCCCAGGTGAAGGAGTGGCCGCTCTCCAGCTCCGTTACCCGCCAGGAGGCTTTGGGCAGGCGCGGCTGCTCGATGATCGCTTCGCTGCCAACGCGCAAGGGCCCTTCGTCCACTCGGCGTGCGGCGCTGATGCTCTTGGTCATCTCAGGCCAGCGTTCCACGTCGACAAACAAAGCCCACACCTGCTCGGGTGGCGCGTCGGCAGCGGTCGTCACGTGATGTTCCATAACTGACGGTCTACCATCTGGCGACGTCACACTGACCGGCTGACTACCTGGGGTCAGTCGCGGTCAACCGCGAGGGATCCGGTGAAGAAGTCGACGAGTCCAAACGGTGCGCGGTCGCCGAGGCAGAGCCCCAGGATCAGATGCGCATCGACGGCCGCCGACTCGCTGCGCGGGAACAGCGCCTCTTCGTAGGCCTTGAGTGCCGCTTCGATGTCGTCTGGGTGGGCGGCGATCGCCAGCCCGAGTTCGGCGCCGTCGAACATCGCCAAGTTTGCGCCCTCGCCGGACGGTGGCATCAGGTGCGCGGCGTCCCCCAGGAGCGTCACCCCAGGCACGCGGTCCCATCGATGTCCGTTCGGGAGCGCGTAGAGCGCGCGCGGGGTCGGTGCGGTTTCGCCGTCGGTGATCAGCTCGATGAGTTCCGGCGCCCACCCATCGAACTCGGCGGCGACTCGGGCCGTCGCAGCGGTGGCGGCGGTGAAGTCGATGCCGGCGATCCACTCTGCGGGGCGGTTTAGCTCGACGTAGGTGTGAAGGATGTGCCCGGCTTCGCGGTGCGCAAAGATCCCCTTGCCAGGCGCGACGGCGAACAGGGAACCGTCGCCGACTGCTGCGGCCGCCGCCGGGTGCCGCTCATCGGCGTCGTACAGGTAAGTCTCGATGAACGACGTTCCGACGTACTCGGGCGTGGCATCGGACAGCAGCGGTCTGATCTTCGACCAGGCGCCGTCAGCACCAACGAGGAGGCTAGTGGTCGCGGTCGACCCGTCCGCGAAGGTCAGCTCGTGCCCGCCGTCGCCAAGGGGCTGGACCCCGGTGACCTTGCTGCCCCACTGGATCATCTGGTCGGGCAGGGAGTCGAGCAGGATCCGGCGAAGGTCCCCGCGCAGCACCTCGGGACGCCCGCCCGTGCCATCGTCGGGCTCGTCGAGCAGCACCGTGCCGTGCTGGTCGAGCACGCGCGTAGCCTCACCGCCCTCGTGGATGATCGCCCGGAACTCGTCGGTGAGGCCGGCAGCTTCGAGCGCGAGCTGCCCGTCGTCCTCGTGGATGTCGAGCTGGCCGCCCTGCGTACGGGCATCCGCTGAGGGCTCTGCCTCGTAGATAGTTGCGGGGATGCCGTGGACGTGAAGGACGCGTGCGAGGGTGAGGCCGCCGAGGCCCCCGCCGACGATCGTGACTGGTGCCGTCATCATGATCCTTTCACTAAATGATTGGAACGCTGTTCCATACCTCCATGTTGGATCAATGTTCCAGCCGTGTCAAGATGGTGCTCATGGCGACCAGGACGCAACGGGCCGAACGGCGCACGGACGCGCTCTCGAAGGAGCGAATCGTCGCGGCGGCCATCGAGATCCTCGACACCGACGGCGAGAACGCTCTGACCTTCCGCGCGCTCACGGCGCGCTTGGCGACAGGGAGCGGGGCGATCTACTGGCACGTCGCCAACAAGAGCGATCTGCTCGCGGCGACCACTAACGACGTCATCGCCGGTGTCATGACCGACGTGGTCCCTGGTGCGGAGCCGCGGGAGCAAATCCGTGCCATTGCCCTTGGGGTGTTCGACGCGATCGACGCACACCCATGGGTGGGCACCCAGCTCTCCCGAGAGCCGTGGCGGTTCGCGATGCTGCAGATCTTCGAAGGCATCGGCGGCCAGCTTGAGGCGCTCGGCGTCCCCGAACGAGCGCAGTTCGACTCCGCGTCCGCGCTGGTGAACTACGTCCTCGGCGTCGCCGGACAGAACGCTGCGAACGCGCGCCTCGACACGCCCGAACCGGATCGATCGGCCTTCCTCGCGGCCGTCGCCGCACGGTGGGCGCAGCTCGACCCCGCGGAGTACCCATTCCTGCGTCAGGTGGCGACGCAGCTGCGCGAGCACGACGACCGGGAGCAATTCCTGGCCGGCATCGACCTCATCCTGGCCGGTATCGGAACCGTCCGAGAAACGATGCTGCGCAGCAACCCGCGCGCGTAGCGTCGGCGCCATGGCCGCGGCGCGAACGCGCCGCCGCGGCCAACAACGTAGGAGACCGAAAATGCCAGACAGCCATATTCAGGGCCGGACGTGGACTGATGCCGCCGCGGCACATTCATCGGTCAGCGTCTGGGTGCCCGCCGAGCCGACCGCGTGCTTCGACTACGTGGCGGATTTCAGCCGCCATGATGAGTGGACAACAAATCCCGTGAAGATCGCGCCGCTCGACGGCGACAAGCGCGGACTAGGCACCCGGTACCGGGCGGTGGGACACCAGAACGGAAAGGACTGGCCGTCAGAGCTGGAGGTGACCGTCTATGACCGGCCGTTGACCTTCGAGTTCACCGCAACGGGCGGCCCGATCGGCACGCCGGAGAATGACCCGCACCGGCACACGTTCACGTTCACCGCAGAGGACGGCGGCACCCGCATCGTGCTCGTTCGCCGGGACCCGTACCCGACCGAATGGCGACGTATCAAGCGCGCCCTCGGGTCAGTGATCGTACGGCTCACTCTGGGGATCCGGAAGCGCACCGTCGCTCAGCTGGGGCAGCGGCTCCTTGCTACGCCGTCCCGGACGTCGGCCGACTGACCCTCAACCGGACGCCATCCTCCTCGCCGCCTCGGCTGCTGCGGTCAGTTGATATCGAACTCGTTGCCTTCCGGGTCCTTCATCCCGACCGCGTAGTGGTCCGCTTCCTCGGACAATGCGCCAGTGATGGTGGCGCCCAGGCCCGCCAGCCGGCTGGCCTCCGCGTCGACTCGCTTCCTGCGAGTCTCGATCGGGTCCGTCCGCTCGCCACTGGCGTGGATGTCGAGGTGCAGCCGGTTCTTGACCGCCTTGGCATCTTCGACGACATGGAACCAGATGCTCGGCCCGTGGCCGTCCGGGTCGCTGATTCTGTCTGCCCCGTCGATCAGATATTCCTCGGGCAACCCGAGCTCGCGGTAGAAGTCGTTCCAGGTGGCGAATCCAGCCGGGGGCGGCGCGAGCTCATAGCCGAGCGCGCCTGCCCAGAACCGAGCCAGCCGGTCCGGGTCGGCACAGTCAATGACCAACTGATAGCGGACAGGCACCGGTTCCTCCCCAGGGCGCTCGGGTAACTCGCGACATCCTGCCAGATGATTCACGGCGCTGGGCCTGAGCGTCGGGTCAGGTATCTCGAACTTCAGCCAGGCCGTTGGCGCGCATGGCCTTGCGGTACGCCACGGCGACGGCGTCGAACTTCAGGTGCAGCTCGGCTGCCAGGTCGAAGGGCACCCGCTCGGGCCGCTGCGATTCCACCACCACCTGATCCTGGCCGAAGATGGTGTCCTCGAAGTCCTGGATCACCCGTTCGCTCTGGTCGAGGTTGTAGTTGCGGCCGATGACGACGTACCCGGCGCAGCGGTCGGCCGCGATCGGCTGCGACGCGAAGAAGTAGACCATGCCCCGGTCGCCGCCCCAGCCAAGCCGCAGCGCGATCGTGTACGGCAAATGCAGCTCGTAGCGGCTGCGGCGCTCCGGCGGCCCGGCCTGCTCGTTGCCGAAGACAGGGAAGTCACCGGTGTTAGGGGCCTCGGGCCGCACGATCACGTAGTGCAGCACGTGGCCGTCCGCGCGCACCTCATGACGGGGGACGACGGGCCGCTCGGGATCACCCAGCAGGCCAGGATGCACCCAGGGGAAGTGCCCGAAGTCGGTGAAGTTTTCCACCTGGCGCGCTGCGTCGCATTGCCAGCTGTACGGCCCGGCCGTGACCACCGCCCAGCTGCCATCCTCAAGTTCGGGAACCTCCGGCAGCGGCCAGCGCGGCTCCTCCAGGGCCACCCAGACAAGACCGTAACGCTCCTGCGCGCGAAACGCGGACACCCGCGCCTTCGCCGGTACCCGAGTCGGATCCTCTAGCTGCGGGATGGCAACGCAGCGTCCGTCGGCGCGATAGCGCCACCCGTGATAAGCGCACACGATCTCATCGCCGCTGACCCTGCCCAGCGAAAGAGCGGTACCGCGGTGCACGCACAGGTCCGACATCGCCCGCGGCCTGCCGTCCAGACCGCGCCACAATACAAGCGGCTCACCGAGCAGGTCAGCGTGCGCCGGCTGCGCAGCCAGGTCGGCCGCAAACGCGACCGGATGCCAGCAGGCACGCTGCGCGCGCAAGTCAGCGAAGACCCCCGGAGACGTCACCGGGAACGACCGTGCCGGAAGTACGGGGGCATCACCTTGCAGCTCCTCCCAGC
>DATHPF010000340.1:0-20573 GCA_035484155.1 Streptosporangiaceae bacterium | reverse complement strand
ACGTCGGGCGTGAGCGCTACCGACTGGCAGGCCAGGATGAGGCCGTCAGCGAGGTCGGCGTCCGTCAGCACCTCGTTGCTGACCATCTCCACCTTGCCGCCAGTGAGCTGGCAGGCGCATGCGCCGCAGATGCCTTCCCGGCAGGAGAACGGCGGGTCTAGCTCCGCGTCGATCAGCAGGTCGAGCATCCGCGCGCCAGCTGGCCAGGCCAGCGATCTGGTCACGCCGTCGAGCGTGACCTCCAGCGTCGCTGCGATACCGCCGGCTACCGGCTCGGGCGTGTCAAACGGATTGTGCTGGAGCGACAGGAACCGCTCCACGCGCACGGCCCGCGGCGGCACGCCGACGTCCGATGCTGCCGACCTGACGACGGACAGGAACGGGTCAGGCCCGCTGGCAAAGATCTGGTAACCGGCGAATGGCCGCATCAGCGGTGCGAGCTGCGCTGCAGTCGGCAGGCCCTGAAGTACGTCCAGCCAGTGCACGATCAGGAGCCTGGAACCGGCAGTGGCCGCCAGTTCCTTCAGCGCCGGGCCGAAGATCACTGACCGCTCGTCGTGGTTGGCGTAGACGAGCACGATCCGGCCACGGCCGGCCGCTAGCACCGACGTGAGGATCGACATCACTGGCGTAATGCCGCTCCCGGCCGCGAGCAGCAGGAAGTCGTCATCGAGCGAGGTCGGCACGAACATGCCAGCGGGCGGGAGGACGTCGAGCACACTGCCCGGCTTGACGTTGTCAGCAATCCAGTGCGAGGCGTAACCGCCGGCCGTCTGCTTGACCGTGACAGTCAGCGGGTCGCCTGTGAGCGGAGAGCTGCACAGCGAGTAGCACCGTGCCACCGAGCCGTCCCGCTCACTCGGAATCCGCAGCGTCAGGAACTGGCCCGGCTGATACTCGAACACTGGGCCGAGCTCGGGCGGCAGGTCAAAGACCAGCGAGCAGGCGTCGTCGGTCTCGGCGACTACGGCGGCGACCTTGAGCTGATGGAAGACGCGTTCCGAACCGCTCACGGCGGCGATACCGGCAGCCAGCCCTCGAGTGCGGCGGTCTCGATGCTGGCCCGCATGGCGTCGCAGCGCTCGATCAGCGGGGTCTGCTCACCGACGGCGGCCCGCCGGGCAAACTCGGTGCACTGGCGGACGGCCGCGGCGTCCCACTGCACGCTGGTGTGCTGCACGCTGAACTTAGCGGCGAGGACAACCGCCCCGCATTCCCGGCACTCGACCGGGCAGTACCGGGACCGCCGCTCGTCCGGCCGCGCCACCACCACGCCGGTCATGCCGGGCTGACTCCGGCGTGACTGGTATCCGCCTGCCGGGCTGCGAGGTTAGCCGCGACCTCGGCCTCCCAGGCCTCGACCGCGCGCGAGGTGTCGACCTCGAACTCGTGCCGCGCGACCATGTCGGCCGGGATGCTCTCGGTGTCGGTGTAGAACTGCTCGTACCAGCGGCGAAGCTGATACACCGGCCCGTCGTCCGCGCACAGCAGCGGGTTGTCGATCCGGCTCTTATGCGTCCAGATCTCGACGTCCTGCTGGAAGCCCAGGCCGACGAACTTGGCGAACTTGGCCGCAACCTTGTCCGCCTGCTCCGGCGACAGGCCCGGCAGCTTCTTGACAATCACGCCCCACTGCAAGATGAACCGCTCTGGCGTGACCGGGTAATGGCAGTTGATCAGCACGGCGTCCATGGGTACGCCGTGGTAGTCATAGCTGAGGTAGTCGATCATGTACGAGGGACCGTAGTACGCGGCCTCAGACACGAGCCCGATCTCAGTCGTCGACCCGGCCGCCTGGCGCGCGTCCGGTTCGTAGTCCGGTCGCGACCTCGTCTTCAGGTACTGCGCGGCGATGTGTCCCTCGAACACATTCCGGAAGTAGGTCGGGAACGCGTAGTGGATGTAAAAGAAGTGAGCCATGTCCACGACGTTGTCCACGACCTCGCGGCAGTTCGCGTCCACGGTCAGCGAATCCCAGGTCCAGTGAGACCACTCGTCGGAGTACGCGCCGTCGATGCGCGGAATCGTCACGTCGGCTGGCGGCAGGCTGCCCTGCGGGTCATTCCACACGAACAGCTGCTGGTTCAGCTCCAGGGCCGGCCAGGAGCGGGTCCGCGCGGTCGGCGGCACCCGGCGGGAATAAGGGATCTTCGTGCACTTGCCGTCCGGGCCCCAGCGCCAGTCATGGAATGGACATGCGATCGAGCTGCCCTTGATCGTCCCGCGGCTCAGGTCGCCGCCCATATGCCGGCAGTAGGCATCCAGCACGTGCAGCTCGCCGGACTCATCGGCGAAGACGACAAGCTTGGTGCCGAAGGCCTCAACCGCGTGCGGGCTCCCGTCGCGGAACGGCCCGGCCAGGCCGAGGCAGTGCCAGCCGCGAGCAAACCTTGTGGGCGGCGCACCCGCGTCGATGCTCCGCACCCCGCTCCGGTCGTTCATACGCCCTCCCACGCGGCGACCAACCGGTCAGCCACCTTGGCCTGCGGCCGCTGCCTCTAGACTAGAACATGTTCTAGTCGAGGGGTATTGTTCAGCCATGACTGAGCAGGCTGGGCGCGACGTCGTCGAAGGCGTGCGCGAGCTTCTTCCGATGCTGCGCGACCGGGCACAGGAGGCTGAGGATAACCGGGCGGTGCCGGCCGATTCCATGAAGGCCCTGGACGGAACGGGGTTCTTCAGGTTGCTCCAGCCCGCGGCCTTCGGGGGTCTGGAAGCCGATCCGGTGACCTTCTATACGGCGGTGCGCCTGATCGCAAGCGCGTGCGGCTCGACCGGGTGGGTCTCGTCGGTGCTCGGCGTGCATCCCTGGCACATGGGCTTGTTCACGCCGCAGGCCCAGCAGGAGGTCTGGGGCACCGACCAGTCGACGCGGATCTCGTCCTCCTATGCGCCGACCGGCACGGCGGTCAGGACCGACGGCGGGCACCAGGTCAGCGGCCGGTGGAGCTTCTCGTCCGGCTGCGATCACGCGACCTGGGTCTTGCTCGGCCAGATCGTCACCGACGCGGACAACAGGCCGATTGACTTCCGCACGTTCTTGCTCCCGCGCGCTGATTACTCCATCGATGACGTCTGGGACACCGTCGGCCTGCGCGGTACGGGCAGCAACGACATCGTAGTCGATGACGTGTTCGTGCCTGCGCACCGCTCGCTGAGCTTCGCCGACGTCTTCAAGCTGGTCTGCCCGGGGCAGGAACTGAACCCGGCGCCGCTGTTCCGGTTGCCCTACGGCTCGGTGTTTTCCTACGGGATCACCACGCCGATCATTGGTATGGCGACCGGCGCGTACGAGGCGCACGTCACGTACACGCGCGAGCGGGTCCCGGTCGCCTACGTTGGGCAGAAAGCAGCGCAGGACCCGTTCGCCCAAGCACGCATCGCCGAAGCGGCGGCCGAGATCGACGGCGCCTGGCTTGCGCTAGAGCGCAACATGACCGAGCTGATGACTTACGCACGCGCTGGCGAGCAGATCCCGGTGGACCTGCGGCTGCGGGTCCGGCGCGATCAGGTCCGCGGCACCGGTCAGTCCATCAGGGCAGTGGATCGCCTGTTCGAGAACTCCGGCGGCCGGGCGCTGAAGTCCGGTACGCCGATCCAGCGGTTCTGGCGGGATGCTCACGCTGGGCGGGTGCACGCGATCAACGACCCTGAGCGGGCGCTGTCGATGTATGGGGGCGCCGTGTGCGGCCTGCCGGTGTCCGCGGACGCCATGCTGTGACCGGTCGGCGGGCCCGACCCGAAGGAGTTCGATGACTCCGATCGCCCTGGATGCCGAGTCGACCAGCCGCATCGCCGACGTAGCCGGCCTCGGTGTTCGCTACCACGACTCCGGTCCGGCGGCGAGCGGGCTGGACGGAACCGTTAATGCAGACACAGTCGTGCTCCTGCACGGCGGCGGGCCCGGCGCCTCCGCGTGGAGCAACTTCGGTCGCACCATGCCCGTCATCGCCAGCCGATTCCGAGTGGTGATGATGGACCTGCCCGGCTACGGCGGGTCGGCCGCGCGGCCAGCCACCGGGCACTTCTTCACCATCGCCGCCGACGCGCTGGCCGGCTTGCTGGACCAGCTCGACATCGTGAAGGTGCACCTGATCGGCAACTCACTCGGTGGCGGTACGGCACTGCGGTTCGCGCTGAACTACCCCGAACGCGCGGGGCGCCTCGTCCTGATGGGGCCGGGCGGGCTGACGCTGAACGTTTTCTCGCCCGACCCGACAGAGGGGGTGCGCAGGCTCATAGAGTTCGGCGCCCCGCCAGGCCCAAGCCGCGACAAGATGGCGGCCTTCCTGCGGACGATGGTCTTCGACCAGCGGCTGGTGACCGACGAGCTCATCGACGAGCGGTTCGCCATCGCGAGCAAGCCCGAGGCCCTCGCGGCGATGACCGCCATGGGCGCATCGTTCTTTGGCGAGCACGCCGAGGACGGCATGCTCTGGCGGGAAGCGCACCGCCTCAGGCACGAGGTGCTCCTGATCTGGGGCCGTGAGGACCGGGTCAACCCGCTCGACGGCGCGCTCGTCGCCGTGAAGCAGCTGCGGCGCGCCCAGTTGCATGTGTTCGGTGGCTGCGGGCACTGGGCGCAGCTGGAAAGGTTCGACGAGTTCAATGAACTATCGCTGCGATTCCTGGCCGGAGGGGCGGCATGACTGGCCTGATCAGCTCGCTTGGTTACCTGCGGATCTCCGCTGCGGAGCCGGGCGCCTGGCGTGAGTTCGGCACGAAGGTGCTCGGTATGGCCGAGGGCCGCGGTCCCGATCCGGACGCGGTCTACCTGCGGGTGGACGACTTCCCGGCCCGGCTCGTGATCGTGCCGGGCGACCAAGACCGGCTGCTCGCGTCCGGCTGGGAAGTGGCCGACGAGCATGCGCTGGCGGCGGCGGCGCGTGTTCTCGAGTCCGCCGGCGCGCCGGTCAAGGCAGGCGACGCCAGCGAGCTCGCCGACCGCCGGGTCGGCCAGCTGCTGCATGTGGACGATCCCTCCGGCAACTCACTGGAAATCTTCTGCGGGGCCGCGCTCGACAACAGGCCGGCAGTGAGCCCGTACGGCAACGTGTTCGTGACCGGTAATCAGGGGCTCGGGCACGTCGTGCTGCCGGCCGTTGACGACGCCGAGACGCTCGCGTTCTACACCGACTTGCTCGGCTTCCGGCTGCGGGACTCGATGCGGATGCCTGGTGAGTTCTTCGGGCGACCCGCCGGCGGCCCGCCGGTCTGGATGCGCTTTCTCGGCTGCTGTCCGCGCCATCATTCGCTGGCGCTAGCGCCGATGAGCCCTGCTGCGGGGATAGTGCACCTGATGGTCGAGGTCGCCTCGCTGGACGACGTGGGCCGGGCGCTTGATCGATGCCACCGCCGCAAGGCGGCTGTCAGCTCGACGCTGGGCCGTCACGCCAATGACCTGATGGTCTCCTTCTATGTGCAGACACCTGGCGGCTTCGACATCGAGTACGGCACGGACGGCCGGGTGGTCGACGATGCCACCTGGGTCAACCGGGAGAGCACCGCGGTGAGCCTCTGGGGTCACGTGTTCAGCACTGGCAGCGCGCACTGAGACGCGCACGTAAGGTCGGACTGACCGTGAGACTCGGCTGGCGGCGGCGGCCCGGCGCCAGAGTCCGGCCTGGCTGGCATTAAAGTCACGGACATGCACGCACCTGACAGCGAGCCGCCACACACGTACGACCCAAATCCGCAGCGATTCCGTCAGGTGCTCGGTCACTTCGCCAGCGGCGTCACCGTCATTACGGGCATCGACGACGGCGCCGCCGTCGGCTTTGCCTGCCAGGCCTTCGCTGCGCTGTCGCTCGAGCCGCCGCTCGTGCTCTGCTGTCCTGGCAAGACGTCAAGCACGTGGCCGCGCATCGCTGCATCGGGCGAGTTCTGCGCCAACATCCTGGCTGCTGACCAGGTCGACCTCGCCCGCCGTTTCGGCGTCAGCGCACCGGACAAGTTCGCCGGGCTCAGCTGGACACCGGCTCCGAACGGCGCTCCTATGCTGCCCGGCGTCCTGACCTGGGCGGCGTGCTCGGTAGAGACAATCCATGACACAGGTGACCACTACGTGGTCGTCGCCCGGGTCACCCACCTCGGCGACAGCGTCGCAGGTGATCCGCTGCTGTTCTACCGCGGCCGGTTCACGGTCGGAGTGCAGACCGCCGCGGACAGCCCGCCCGAAGTCGTCGACACGCTCCTCGCGTGGCCGCGGTTCGCCGACTGGATGTAGCCCGCCAACATCCTGAAGATCTGCTGGACGCTCGTGTAGTGTGCGGCACGTGTCGGCCCGCATACGCACGGTGACGCATCAGAGGGCGCTGCTGTGCGGAGCACCCGCCGGGCCGCGCCTAGGACTGTCGGCACGGAGTCTACGGGGGGGACATGAGATTCAGTCGAGTGATCCATCTGACAGGGGCCATCCTGACCCCACTTGCGATCGCTAGCGCGCTCGCCTTACCGGCCGCAGCCGCCTCCGCGAGCGTGGCTGGGCACCACAAGAGCAAGGTCCTGTACGTCTCCAAGCAGGCGCGGTCATGGAAGGCCGACCGGTCATGCCGCTCGGCCGCCTTCAAGACCATCCAATCGGCCGTCAATGCGGCGCCCGCATGGGGCACCGTTGTGGTATGCAAGGGCATCTACCACGAGCAAGTCGTCGTGTCCACGCCGCTCTCGTTGCAGGGACGAAACGCGGTCATCGACGAGCGGCACGTGACTCCGTCCCTCGTGGTCAATCCGCCTGGAGTCGGCCCGCTGACCATCTTCGCTGGCGTGGTCATCCTCAGCTCGCACGTCGAATTCAGCGGCTTTACCGTCAAGAACGCGCTGGGCGAGGGCGTCCTGGCCGCCGGAGTCAACGGCACCATCAGCGAAGTTTCCATCGCGAATAACACCGTCGTTCACAACGACCTCGGCGGCGGCGTACCACCGGTGTCGACCTATTTCGAATGCGCGGCTGAAGGACAGGCCCCTGGTGACTGCGGCGAAGGCGTCCACTTCCTGGCCGTGGCCTACTCGACGATCCGCGGCAACACCATAAGCGACAACTCCGGCGGGATCTTGCTGACCGACGAGACCGGCCCGACCCACAACAACACCGTGGCGGACAACATCGTCACGGGCAACGCGACCGACTGCGGCATCACAGTTCCGGGCCACAATCCCAATGCGCTGAGTGCCTCAGGGAAGAGGCAGCCATCGGTGGCCGGGGTGTACGACAACGTGATCCGGGACAACATCGTGACCGACAATGGCCTCAAGGGAGACGGCGCCGGGGTCCTGTTCGCCAACGCTGCGGCGGGTACCGCGTCATACAACAACCTGGTAGAGGGCAACTACATCGCGGGCAACGGGCTGGCCGGAGTGACCCTGCATGCCCACACACTGGCCCCAGGCCAGTTCGAGGATCTCAGCGGCAACACCATCGTCGGCAACTTCATCGGCACGAACAACATCGCCGGCGACCCACTCGACTCGCCAGCCTCACCGGAGGATCTGGTGACGACAGGCGTCCTGGTGTTCTCCGGCGGGACACCCGTCGCGATGACGATTGCTCACAACACCATCGTCGACAATGCCATCGGAATCTGGCTGAGCAAGCCTGTGAATGCAAAGGGCCTGCACACCAATAGGTTCTTGGACGTGACGACAAGGATCTCAGCGGGCAACTGAGCTCGCGCGACCGCGCTGTAGTGATCGGCCCACGGCCCCGTCGCCGTGGGCCGATCAGGCCCGGCGACCCTTGAACGACTGGAGGCGGGCTCAGCCGCCGGGAGGATCGGACCCCATGGACGTCAGCGTCGGCACGCCGGAGATCGGAGATGCCTTCGGCCGCGCCTTGCTCGACCTCGTCGCCGGGACGCCGGATCCGATCGTCATCGAGCGGGATGACGGTCTTGTCGGCCTCGACACGCTGGACTACCTGGTCGTCCGAGACGATCGCGAACTGTGGGCCCTCGAGCACGTCCGCGGCCGGGTCCTGGACATCGGCGCTGGCGCCGGCCGCGCCAGTCTCGCGCTGCAGGATCGCGGTCATGAGGTGGTCGCGCTCGACGTGTCGCCCGGCGCGATCCTTGCCTGCCGCCGGCGCGGCGTGCGTGAGGTGTACGCAGGTTCGGTGGAGCAGGCAGTCGGCGACGGCCTTGGCGGGACCTTCGACAGCGCACTGCTGCTCGGCAACAACCTCGGTCTGCTCGGGTCCCCGGAGAACGCGCCCAGCTTCCTGACCGCGGTCGGCCACCTGCTCCGTCCTGGCGGCGTGATCGTCGGGACCGGCCTAGATGTGTACCAGACAAGCAAGCAAGTGCATCTGGAGTTCCACGAGCACAACCGGCGCCGGGGACGGATGGCGGGACAGCTCACGATCCGGGTCCGTTACCAGCGGCTCGCCACGGACTGGTTCGACTACCTCGTGCTGTCGCCGGCCGAGCTGGCAGACCTGGCCGGCTCGGCTGGCTGGCGGGTGACCGATCTGTGGCCGGGCCCGCTCTACGCAGCGGTCCTCGAACGCATATAGGTCATTCGCGCCGCGCGCCCAGCGTTAGCCGTCGCAACGGCACGAAGCCGCAGATCACTGTCGCTTATGCACCTTTCGTCATAGCGAGCGCTCAAGATCATCCCAAAGCGTGTACCGATGGTACGAAGCCTTCGTACCGTAGGTACACGCGTTTCGGCGTCGGCCCATCCCAGCACCCGCCGATACGCCGTAAGGGCCATTTCCAGCTAGCGAAGTGGTCTGGCCGAAAGATTCGGCATAGCCGGCTGTGCCGGATCCTTCGGGATCATGGATCGCCGCGGCCGGCGGGCGCGGACGCTCGACTGTGATCAGGCCGAGGACGGCTCGGTGCGGCGCTTCCGCCCGCGGTCGGTCGCGTTGTCGGCTAGCAGGCCGAGGCCGATGCCGACCATCCAGACGTCCTTGCTAACCGCGATCCCCGACTGGCTCGGCCAGACGCTGCCCGGCTGGCGCATTGCCGGGGTGCGCAGGTACATCCCGATCAGGCTGCCGGCGAATGCCGTCAGTGCAGTGCCGGCGAGCTTGTTGCTGACCACGGGCAGCAGCAGGAGCGTCCCGGTACCGATCTCCGCCGCGGACAGCACCTTGAGAAACGTAGGTGCCGAGACCTTCTCGAGGACCGGGTAGGCGCCAGCGGCCAGCGCGTGCACGCCCTTGGCCTGCTCCTCGCTGCCATTCCACTTCGACAGGCCGGAATGCAGGATGTAGCTGCCAGCAGCGGCCCTGCCGGGGATGTTGCGCAAGTGCAGGGACACGATCACTTCCTCGGTGCTGGCGACGCGGATGAGGCAGCTGAGTCCGCCATCTGATCCAGGAGCGCCCGCGTTTTGTCGATGCGGGCGTCCAGGTCGGCGAGGAAGCCCTCAATCCCCTGTCGCTTGGCTTCGACGGTCGCACGCAGAACGTGCTGGAGCTCAAGGCTCTCACGGACGAGCTCCCGCCGCTCGGCGCCGGTCGTTCCCTCGTCGTGATAGGCCAGTCTGATCTCCGCCATCCGGTCCTCGCCGCGCAGCACCAGCGCGATCTCGTCCAGGTTCAGCCCGAGCAGGTCCTGTAGCTGGCGGATTCTGGCGACGCGGGCCAGATCCTCCTCGCAGTACCGGCGTAGTCCGCCAGGCGTGCAGCCGCGTGGGGTCAGCAGGCCGCGCTGCTGGTAATAGCGCAGGGCCCGCTGTGAAACCCCGGCCCGCTCCGCCGCCGCGCCAATGCCGACGAGGTGCTCCTCGTTGTCGCCGACGCGGACGTCCGGCCGAAGCTCCTCGCTCGCCTGCTGTGCCCTCGCGCTCATCACTACACGCTCTCACCAACTGCTTCCGGGCCGCCGGCCAGCTCTGCGTCGACAGGCAGGCTCACCATCTCGCCGATGAGCGCGTCGACCGGCGCCTCCGCATCGACCGGCGCGGACGCCGAGTAGACGTAACGCTTCCCGCGCAAGGCCGAGGCGATGATTGCGATCAAGGTGGCAATCGCCGCGAACGTGAACGCCAGGTGGAGGCCGCTGGCGAACGGCTGCTCGATGAGCTTCGGGAAGAAGGAACGTCCGGTGATGTACGCGACCTGCTTAGCCGGCAGTTGCTTGAGGGCCCCAGTCGGCCCGAGCAGTTCCTGAATCGGGTTGTAGCCGAGGAACGCCGAGAACAGGCTGCCGATCGGCGGCTCGTTCGCGACGGTATGCGCGGCGGCCGGGCTGACGCCCGCGGCCACGAGACCCTTGAAAAGCGCGCTGGGCAGCCGGGCCGCGAGCCCGAGCGTGACGATCGTGAAGAACAGGCCCATCGACAGCACGGTCGCCGAGTTCTGGAACGTGTTGAGCATGCCTGCGCCTGCGCCCCGCTGCTCGGGCGGCAGGCTGTTCATGACAGCTGCCTGGTTGGGCGAGAAGAACAGCCCCATGCCCACCGCAAACAGGAAGATCAGCGCCGCGAAACCCACATAGCTGAAGTTGATCGGCAGCGTCTCCAGCAGCAGGAAGGCAGCGCCCGACACCACCAGGCCGGTGGTAGCGAACAGCCTGGCCCCATGCCGGTCCGACATCCAGCCGGCGAGCGGACCGACGATGAGGAAGCCGAGCGTCAGCGGGATCATCGCGATGCCGGCCCATAGTGGCGTCCGGCTGAAGCTGAAGCCGTGCTGCGGCAGCCAGATGCCCTGGAGCCAGATGATCAGCATGAACTGGATGCCGCCGCGGCCGAGGGCGCCGAGCAGGCCGGCGATATTGCCGAAGGTGAAGGCGCGGATCTTGAACAGATTGAGCTTGAACATCGGCTGGTCGACCTTGGTCTCTACCCAGCCGAACAGGACGAGCACGGCGATGCCGCCGAAGATCGCGGTCAGTACGTACGGGTTTGTCCACCCGGTCGGGTGCCCGCCATATGGCAGCAGTGAGTAGACGATGCCGGTCAGCACCGAGATGAGACCGACGGCAAACAACGTGTTGCCCAGCCAGTCGATCTTCGCCGGAATCCTGATCCCGTTGTCCTTGAGCTTGACGTATGCCCAGACAGTCCCGAACAGGCCGAACGGCACCGAGACCAGGAAGACGAGCCGCCACTCGATCGGGGCGAGCACGCCGCCGAGCATGAGGCCGAGGAACGACCCGCCCACTGCGGCAATGCCGTTAATCCCCATCGCCTTGCCGCGCTCTTCCGCCGGGAATGCGTCGGTCAGGATCGCGGTGGAGTTAGCGAATAGCAGCGCGCCGCCGACACCCTGGAAGACGCGCATGACGATGATCCACAAGGCGCCGCCGGACCCGGTCAGGAACGTCACCGACAGCAGGATCGAGAACACCGTGAAGACGGCGAACCCGAGGTTGTACATCCGGACCCGGCCGTAGATGTCGCCGACCCTGCCAAAGCTCACGACGAGCACGGCAGTGACCAGCGTGAAGCCCATGAACACCCAGAGGAAGTAGGAGGTGTTCGACGGCACTAGCGGGTTCAGCTTGATGCCGCGGAACAGCGCGGGCAGCGAGATCAGCAGGATGGACTGGTTGATGGTCACCATCAGGATGCCGAGTGTCGTGTTCGACAGGGCTATCCATTTGTAGTTCTTGCCCCTGCTGCCCGACACCGTGTTGCCCATCACCGTGCCGTCCGAGCCTGTGAAATCTGAATTGAAGTTCGCCTCGAGGCCGCGTTCCTCGATCGCCATGCATGCTCCCTCTACCGCTACCGCCGCGCCGACCAGATCACGTCCAACTCTAACCTTGACGTTAGCGTCACCTTTAATCGAGCCGGGAACGGGGCATGTCCTGGCCGCCGCCGCCCGAAACGAACATGCTGGTTGTGCGAATGCACATCATCTATGTACGTTGATGGCATGGAAGGCAACGCGCGGCTCAGTGGCCTGGTCGACGTGCTGCAACGCGACGGACGACTCGACGTCGCCGAGATGGCAGCCAGCTTCGGTACCGCCGAGATGACCATCCGCCGCGACCTGGATCGCATCGTGGCGATGGGCATGGCGCGTCGCGTCCGGGGCGGTGCCATCAGCCTGCTCATGCGCGGCGAGGAACTGCCGTTCAGCATGCGCGTCCTGGACCGGGCCGAAGCCAAGGGCCGGATCGCAGCAGCGGTGGCCGAGGTGCTCCGTGACGGCGAGGCCGTGCTGCTCGATAGCGGTACGACGGCCGTCCTGGTCGGCCGCGAGCTTGCAGGCCGTCGGCTGACTGTCATGCCGATGTCCCTGCATGCGGCCTCGGTCCTGGCTGCACACCAGTCGATCCGGCTGCTGCTGCCGGGCGGCGAGGCCCGGCCCGGTGAGCTCGCGATGGTCGGCCCGCTGGCCCTGGCGAGCATTGGCTCGCTGCGGTTCGACACCACAGTCCTCAGCTGCTGCGGGCTGGCTGACAACAGGGTGACAACCCACGACCTCCGCGACGCCGAGGTCAAGCAGGCGATGATCCGGTCCGCGGCCCGCGTGATCCTGGCAGCGGACAGCACTAAGTTCCGGCAGACCGCGATGGCGGTCGTGACCTCCGCGACCGCGGTCGACATGATCGTCACGGATGTCGAAGCGCCAGCCGAGATCGTCGAGTCACTGCGCGCGGCCGGGGTGGAGGTCCGCTGTGTCTAGTCCTGCCGTCGCCCGTCCGGCGTGGCGCGGCGACGGCGGCACGGACCATGCCCAGCGGGCGGCCACCCTGGCCGTCTTCGTCAGCCATGGCTTGCTGTTCGCCTCCTGGACGGCGCATATCCCGCAAGTGAAGGACCACCTCGGGCTGTCCGACGCCGTGCTCGGCTTCGCGCTCCTCGGCGCCCCGCTCGGCTCGGTCGGGGCCATGCTGGTGGTCGCGCGCCTGCTGCCCCGGCTCGGCAGCCGGCGCATGGTCCAGATCTGCCTGCTCGGCTACTGCCTGGCGGGCCCGCTGGTCGGGCTGGCCGGCTCGTTCGGCGCGCTCTTCGCCGCCCTGTTCGCGTGGGGCGCGTTCCAGGGCGCGCTAGACGTCTCGATGAACACGCAGGCCGTGACCGTCGAGCTCGCGCACGGGCGGCCGCTGATGTCCGGCTTCCACGCAAGCTGGAGCATCGGCGCGTTCGCGGGCGCCGGAATCGGCGCGCTCGGCGTCGCTGCTGGCGTCTCGCTGACCTCGCAGCTGCTGCTTCTGGCGCTTCCGGTGCTCGCAGTGACAGTTCCGCTGTCGCTTCGCATGCTGGCGGATCCGCCCGCGGCCGGCCAGCGGCCGCCCGGCCGCGGTCCCGTCCGGCTGTCCGGCCCGGTCCTGGTCCTCGGCTCGATCGCGTTCGCGTCCATGCTGTGCGAAGGCGCTAGCGCCGACTGGGCGTCGGTCTACCTGCGCGGGTCGATTGGTGTTGGCGCGGCCGTGGCCGGCCTCGGATACACCGTCTTCGCGCTGGCCATGGTGATCGTCCGGCTGTCGGGTAACCGGCTCCTGACCCGGTTCCAGGCCCGGCAGCTGCTGCCGGTGCTCGCCGTCGTCGCGGCGGTCGGGTTTACTTGTGGGCTCCTCGGTGGCACGAGCGTGAGCGTCATCGCCGGATTCGCCTGCCTGGGGATAGGTCTGGCGCTAGTCATCCCGACAGTCAACAGCGCGGCCGGGCGCCTGCCGGGGATGAGTCAGGGCACCGCGATCGCCATGGTCTCCGCCTGCGGCTGGGCGGGCTTCGTCTTCGGACCGCCGATCATCGGCGAGCTAGCGTCCGGGTCCTCGCTCACAGCTGCGCTCGGAATACTGCCAGTGCTGACGGCATGCATCGCGGCCGGCACCGCGAGGGCGCGAGCACTCCGGCCGGCCTCGACCGATCCGGCTGGCGAGACCGCCGCCCAATAACAATGAGCCCAGTAACAATGAGTTGCCTTGCAGCACCGCCCTGTCTGCGTGTCACCCCGTGCGGGTGACGCGCACGCGAGGCTAGTGGAGCATCGTTACTCTCGAGCGGCGATCCATCCGCTTGCACAGTGACGGATATATCGGAATTCGGGGGAAGCCGATGACTGCGGTGCTAACTGATGTTCCGCGACTCCGGTACACGCTCGACACCGGGCTCGGGCGGCTGTCTCCGGCGGAACGCGTGGAGCGCGGCCGGAAAGCGCGCGAGCAAGTGCCGCGCGAGAGCCACGCGGAGTTCGTGCGGCAGCAAGGCCGGCCCGACCCGCTGAGCTTGCTGACAGCCCAGGCGAAGTCGCGGGTACCGGATCTGGTGCCGATCCGCTGGGGCCGGATGATGGCTTCTCCGTTCAGCTACTACCGCGGAGCGGCCCTGCCGATGGCGAGCGACCTGGCGGACACACCGGCGTCGGGGCTAGCAGTCCAGGCGTGCGGCGATGCCCACCTGTCCAACTTCGGCGTCTTCGGCTCCGCTGAGCGCCGGCTGGTCTTCGATGTCAACGACTTCGACGAGACGCTGCCGGGGCCGTGGGAGTGGGACGTGAAGCGGCTAGCCGCCAGCATGGAGGTTGCAGCGCGGGACAGCGGCTTCGGCGGCAAGGACCGCCGCCAGATCGTCACCGCCACAGTGGCCAGGTACCGCCAGGCCATGCGTAATTTCGCGCGCATGCAAAACCTCGACGTCTGGTACGCCCATGCCGACATGGACCGGTTCCTTGCCCAGTTCGACTCGCGGCTGAAGAAGAGCCAGCGCAAGGCGGTCAGCAAAGGAATGGCGAAGGCCAGGACCAGGGACAGCATGCAGGAACTGGCCAAGCTCACCCACCTGGTGGACGGCCGGCCGAAGATCGGGTCGGACCCGCCCCTCATCGTCCCGGTTGACGAACTGCTGCCGCGGCAGGTGGATCGGAAGGCCTTCGAGGCCGAGATTACCGACCTGCTGACTAAGTACCGGCGCACGCTGGAAACCGACCGCCGCTTCCTGCTCGATGAGTTCGAGTTCGCCGATATGGCCCGCAAGGTCGTCGGGGTCGGCAGCGTCGGCACCCGGTGCTGGATCATCCTGCTGCTCGGCCGCGACACCGACGACCCGCTCTTCCTGCAGGTGAAGGAAGCGCAGGAGTCGGTGCTCAGTCATTTCGCCGGGGCCAGCAAGTACACCAACCAGGGCCAGCGCGTCGTGGCCGGCCAGCGGCTGATGCAGGCGACCAGCGACATCTTCCTCGGCTGGCAGCGCGTCGAGGCCGGGCTCGACGGGCAGCAACGCGACTTCTACGTTCGGCAGCTGCGCGACTGGAAGTTCTCCATCGACGTCCAGGCCATGGTTCCGTACGGCATGCAGCTGTACGGGGAGCTATGCGGATGGACGCTGGCGCGGGCGCACGCCCGGTCCGGTGACCGGATCGCGATTGCTGCCTATCTCGGCGGCTCAGACGTGTTCGACCAGGCCGTCACCCAGTTCGCTGCCACGTACGCTGACCAGAACGAGCGCGACTACCGCGCACTGCTCGACGCGGTCGACCACGACCAGATCATCGCCGAGCGCGACGTGTAGCGCGCTGGCAGGCTAGACGAATGCGCAACGGGCTGCCGGGCCGCTGGCTCGGCAGCCCTTAGCGCGTCAGTGAGCCGCTAATCGGCGGGCGGCGCGTCGAGCACGGCCGACCGGTCGGGCTGCCGGATCGGCGTCGCATTACAGAACGTAATCAGGTAGATCATGCGCGATCCGCGTGTCCGCAGGCGCGCATTCACCTCGTCCACCAGCGCCCTCGCCTGCTCGATGAGCGCATAGTCAGCCGGCTCGACACCGACATCGGCGAGGGCCGCGAGCAGCTGCTCCTTCGCCAGACTGGTCATGCGATCACGCCGCCTTCGCCAGCTCAGCACGAGCGAATTCGCGCACAGTGCATCCACGCCTTAGGACTCGCGGCACCGGGATCGGCGTCAGTGAACAGAAGGTGAACTTACAGTAGCCGTGTTGCTACCCACTGCCTTGGGCCTTCTAACTGAGGTACCAGCCGGCCGAACCAGCGCCGCAGCCGACGGACCGATCCCGGCAGGCAGGTCAGCCAGGCGGCGGCACCATCACAGCGTTGCTCACGGCCGCAGCGTGGGTGACGGTCGCCAGCAGCACAACGCGGACGTCGCGATCCCCCAGCCGCTTGCCGCTGAGGCCGAAGCTCGCCTTGCCGCCAGCGTTGAGTGGCCGGTCGCGCAGGAACAGCCAGCTGCCGCCGGCCGCCTGCACCTGAAGCACCACGACATCGCCGGCCCTGGCGTATTCGGTGCTGACGACGAGGAGGTCGGACACGCCCGTCGAACTGACGTCAAGGATGGCGGTAATCGGCGGGCTGACATTGACCGCGACGCTCGGGCTGAGCGCCGTACCGCGGACCACTAGCCGGAACACCGCGTTTGCAGTAAGGGCGGGGACGGAAACGGCCACGTTCCCGTCCGATGTGGTTTGCCCGCTGCCGGCGACCCGCCAGGCCTCCTGCCCGGCCAGCCGCCCGACCAGCGTGACGGTCACGCCTTGCACCCCGGCGCCGGATTGCGTCAGCCGGCCGTCGATGACGGCCCCGGAGCCAGCGGTGATGCGCGTGCTGGCGGCCGTGGCCGACAGCACAAGCCCACCGGCGCCCGGCGTCGCGGAGGCGGTGCCGGTCGCTGTGGCCGAGGAACCGGACGGCGTCGTGGCCGGCGTCGACACTGCCAGAGCCGGATGCGGCTGGTCGTGGGGCGACCGAGCGTGGTGACCCGACGTGCCATGGACCGAGCCGGCCGGCCGGTCTGGCACGCCGGCGAAGCCCAGCACGGAGTGCGCCAGGTGCTGCACGGGCTCGGGCAAGACCGCGGCGTAGGCCGCAGCCGCCGTGCCGCCGACGGCCACCGCCGCCGCGACGGCCGCGAGCCTGACGCCCCAGCGGACCGGCAACCGGAAGACGCGGCCGGAGCGCCTGGACCCGGCAGGCTCTGCCTCCAAGCCGGCGGGCGGATGGATGTTTGCCCGGAACATGGCGAGCGTGTCGTGCTCGCCTGCTAGCTCAGCCGGGGTCCCGGCGGCAGTCAGCGTACGGAAAAGCCGATCAACACCAGGATGGGGCGATCCGGTCTCGCCGCGCAGATCCGAGTTCATGAGTCCACCCCCTCCAACGTCCACAAGGTAGGTCCGGGTCCGGGTCCGGGCCGGCCGGCGAGGGCACGGACAGCAGGATCATCCGCGAGCGATTTCAGTCCGCGATGCAAAGCCACCCGCACGGCACCGGCCGACTTGCCGAGGATCTTGGCGACGTCCGGGGTCTCGAGTCCGGCGATGACGCGCAGCGCCACAGCCTCGGCCTGATCTGGCGACAGCCTGGCGAGCAGGGCGACGGCGCCCTGGACCGATATGCCATCCAGCACCTGGTCCTCGACCAGCTGCTGGTCGGCCAGGAGGTCAAGGCTGCTGATCATCGGGATGGCAGGCCGCCTTGACTTGGCCCGCGCCGCGTCGATGACCCGATGGCGGCCGATCGTGAACAGCCAGCGCCTGAAGTCATCCTCGCCACCAGAGAACTTGTGCAGGTCGCGGACCACCTGAAGCCACGTCTCGCTGGCGACGTCCTCGGGATCGTCGCAGCCGAGCACGCGGAGGAAGCGCAGTAGCCGCGGCTGCAGCGCGCGCCACAACTCAAGAAATCCGGCGTCGTCGCCAGTGCTCGCCCTGGCCAGTGCGTCATCGAGCACTGCGGTGTCACTTGTCGCCATTGCGCCTGTAAGCGTCGCACACCGGCGGGCATGTCCGGGCCATGTCAGCCAACCCGGAATGCCCGCCGATGCAGTGCCGTCGTGGACCTAGAAGAGGGTCTTGGCCTTGCTCACCGAGGGGGCGAAGTTCTTCGTGCCGAGGAAGGCAAGCCGGAAGCTGGCGGGCTTCTTGCCGAGGTGCACCCGGAACAAGACGTGGCCAAACTTCGCAGTCAGCTGCGTCTGCACCACGTACCAGTGACCCTTGTAGCCGCGTCGCACCAGGAAGACTCGCAGGTGCCGGAGGTTGTATTTGCCGGCGGTCAGGTGGCCGTTGATGAGGACGGTCCTGTTCGGGTAGTGGCCCTTCGGCAGGGTGTTGCTGATCGCCAGCGCGGTCGGGATCCGGTGCACGTGTGCCGCGACCGCAGGCGCGGCGGTGGCGGCGTTCGCTGCCGTCGTGGCGCCGGTGATGGCGATCGCGGCCGCGGCAGCGACAGCGCCGAGGCGGGCCGCCAGGGACTTGGGAAAGCGCATTGTTCTCCTTAGGTTGGGCCCCGATCGGACGTGAGGCCGCCGACAACACCGACTTGAGCGACGAAGGTGCCGTCGGCGTTACTCGGCCGAATGTGAGCTGCATCACATCCGGTGGGGCCTGCTGTCAGCGATCGACGACAGTGGCAGCGATCCTGGCGACGTGGCCGGCGGGCGAGCCAACGAGCATCGGGGCGCCGTGCCCGCGCTTGAAGTAGCGGTGCGCCATGTGCTCCCAGGTCATCCCGATGGCTCAGTGCAGCTGGATCATCTCGGCGCTGACTTGCTGGAGCGCCTCGAAGCAGTACACCTTGGCCGCGGCGGCGCGCAGCCCGGTGTCGGGGGCGCCGTGCTCAGCAGCCTGCGCCGCGGCGTACGACGTGCACCTCGACCGGGCCGGTGCCGCCGCCGAATCGCTCCGGTATCGCGAGCCCGCCGGCGCCAAACTCCACGCACAGGCGCTGCCACAGGCGGCCTTCGGCTCCGTCGCCGGCATCATGGTCCACCGGGTAGCGTTCCAGCAGACCGCGGAGAGTGGCGCGCAGGTCGTCCTGCTTACGCGTCAGCGGCATGCCGCTCCGTCCTGCCACCCGACGGCGGACCGGGCGGCAAGGCCCGTCCCGCGGACTCTTCCCTGAGCAGCCGCTTCAGGGGCTTGCCTGCCGGATTGCGTGGCAGCTCCAAGCGGAACTCGACGTACCGCGGCACCTTGAAGTTGGCCAGCCGCTCCCGGCAGTGCGCCAGCACGTCGGCAGCGGCAAGCTCGTGACCGGTCCTGGTGACGATGAACGCCTTGCCGACCTCACCCAGCCGGGCGTCGGGCACGCCGATCACCGCCGACTCGGCGACCCCGTCGAGCCGGGCGAGCACCTGCTCGACCTCGGCCGGGTACACGTTGAAGCCGCCGCAGATGTACATGTCCTTCAGCCTGTCGGTGATCGTCAGGTACCCGTCGGCGTCCAGGCGGCCGACGTCACCGGTGTGGAGCCAGCCGTCGCCGTCGATGGCCTCGTGGGTAGCCGCCGGGTCGTCCAGGTAGCCGAGCATCACGTTCGGCCCCCGGAGCAGGATCTCGCCTGCGCCGTCTGCTCGCTCGAACTGCGCGCCATCCCCGGCAGCAGGGGATGCGGCCACGCGGACCTCGAAGCCGGCTGTGGCCCGGCCCGACGTCGCCGCCACCGCGGCTGGCGGGTCACCTGGCCTGCACATGGTGACGACGACCGCCTCCGTTAGTCCGTACCCGGTCAGCACCGTGTCGAAGCTCAGCTCCGCCTGCATGCGCTCGACCAGCGGGACCGGCACGACCGCGCCGCCCGTGACCGCCAGCCGCAGGCTGGACAAGTCGTACTGAGCCCGGGCCGGGTGGTCGAGGATCGTCTGGTAGATAGTCGGCGCGCCAGGCAGGATCGTGATCGCCTCTGCCTCGATGGTGCGCATCGCCTGCTCGGGATCGTAGACGAGCTGCGGCACGATCGTGGCGCCGGTGAGCAGGCAGACCAGGATGCCGCCCTTGTAACCGAAGCTGTGGAAGAACGGATTGAGCGCCAGATAGCGGTCGTCCCGGCTGACCTCGCCGCATTCGGCCCACGCAGCCGCGACGGCTAGCGCCTGCCGATGCGAGCTCATCGCGCCCTTGCTCCGCCCGGTAGTCCCGGACGTGAACAAGATGTCGCTGACGTCGTCCGGGCTGACCGCGTCGGCTCGCTCGGCCCCCACCCTGGCAGGCACCGATGCGCCGCGGCGAGCGAGCTCGGCCCAGTCCAGCACCGTCGCGCGCGGCCAGTCGGCGCTACTCGAGGCTGCGCCTGCTTCGACCGGAATCGAGACGATCAGCCGCAGGCAGTCCAGCTGGCCGGGCTGGGCGTGATCAGCGTCGCGTAGCGCCAGCAGCCTGTCGGCACCGAGGAACGGACCGGCCACGAGCAGCGCGCTGGCCCGGCTGCGGCCGATCACGTCCAGCGCCTCGGCGCCGGTGAACCTCGTGTTGACCGGCACGAGAGTGGCGCCCGCCGTGTGCACCGCGAGCGCGGCGATCACCCAGTGGCTGGTATTTGGCGACCAGATCGCGACCCGGTCGCCGGCCTCGACGCCCGCCGATGCAAGCGCCGCGGCGATGGCGTGCACCTGCGTGTGCAGCTCGCCGTAAGTCAGTCGCGAGCCGCCCGGCTCAGCTATCGCGACGTGCTCACCGAACTGGCCCGCTGCGCTCGCCAGCACGGCCGGAACGGTGAGCTGCACGAGACTCCTTAAGCAAGCAAGTGCTTGGCAAGATGAGCCTACTTGTCACATGCAACGCCGGACAGGCGCGGCGAAGGAGCGCTCCGGACCCGGCAGCCAGCCGGCCGCAGATGGCAGTGCAGCTGACCGCGGAGGACGAGGAGTTCCGCGGTCGCATCCGTAGCTGGCTCGAGGTCAACCTGTCGGGCGAATTCGCCGCCCCGCGCGGCCTGGGCG
>DATHPF010000339.1:0-4096 GCA_035484155.1 Streptosporangiaceae bacterium | reverse complement strand
CACAGCACGATTATTGCCCGCCCGGTCTGGCGCGGTCAGACCTGACCTGACTGACTCAGCTGCCGTGCCCTGGCTTGGACATGAGTCGCAACTGGTCGGCATGCCAGCCACGACGGCGCGGCGGTGGGGCGTCACCATCGGCGCGCGCGGCGTGGGACGCGACCATCACCGGGGCGTACATCGGCTGGTCCAAGTCGAAGTGGTAGGCGTCGCCGTTCTCAAGCTCGAAAAGCGCCAGGCCATCCGGTTCGGTTCCGATGCCCACGGCCGCCAGGTAGACGGCCTCCGCGCCGTCGCTCGCCGCCATCCATCCGCCAGCGAACCGCCACATCCAAGCGGTCACCGCTGTGCCATCCACATGCCAGCGCACCGGTGGCCAATCTGCGTACTTGTCGCTGAACTCCTCGGTCATGCCGATCAGCGCCGGGTAGATGCCATCCGGCCGGGGCAGCGTATCCACTGGCAATGTCACATTCGCTGGCAGAGCGGCCGCGTAGGACGCCACGTGCTGCAACGGCCGCTGGGAAGACCGGGCGACAAGCGCATCGGTACGGGGACGGGAGAAGGTCTCCACGTAGATCAGCGATGCGCCGTCCAGGCTCTGGTTGCCCAGGCTTACCCAGTGAACCGGACGCGCCGTCATCCGTGTCCCGGCGAGCCTCGTTGGCACATCCGTTAGCTGGTACGCGACGGGTTCCCCGCATTTTGTGCATTGCTGGGGTCGGAGCTAGGCGCGGTGTCAGACCCGCCGAGCTTCGGCTCACTGGTAGCGGGACCCTGGCTGACGTACATGACCCAGGGAGTGGGCCCGCCGTCGGACACGTCCAGGACCGCGCCGCTGGCCGGATCGACGATCATCGCTTGGCGGCCGACCTCGAGGGCGATGCCGGTCCGGCCGAGGGGGTCGGTATAGCGGCCGGTCACCTTGACGCCGGGGATGCTGGCGTCGACCTTGAACAGCGCCTCGAGCACCGCCGGGGGAGCCGGCGAATCCTCCACCAGGAACTCAATGTCTTCGAAGAGGGTCTGCTGGTCGGGGCTCCCGAAATCAGTCATCAGCTTGGGCTTCAGCGTCGCCGGGTCGGTGGGCAGTGCGTCCAGCTGCGACCAGGTATAGGGGCCGAACATGTTGGAGTCGATGATCGGCACCGTGAACAGGTCCGAGCTGCAGACCGGGTTCCGGTTGTTTTTGGGTCCGGTCTTCTCCACGACGCCGTTGCCGTGGCGCCAGATCCAGTTCTTGTCCGTGTAGAGCTGGCCGCCGCACACGTACTTGTCCTCGGTGTACCAGTACTGGGCGTTTGGCCAGCCGGTCCGGGACCCGGCCGCGCGGGCCGCCTGGTCGAGCACTGCCGCCGCCGTCAGGGTCGTGGGCGCGATCAGGACCGGTCCGGGGGACGAGCCCGGCGGGCGAGCCGGGGACGACGGCATGGCGATCACGGTAGCGGCGGCCGCTGCGCCAGCCGCTGCCACTGCAGTTCCGATTAGCGCCTTTGCGCGCACGCCGCTCACCCAGCTGCCCGCCTTCCGACCGACCCGCTCAGGCGACGCGCCAAGGCCCGTTCTGACGGCAGCCTCCAGGACGGCCTGCCCGTTGCGCAGGCCGTCGGCCGAGATGTCGGGCACAGGCGCAGCCGCTGTCAGCAAATCGTCGAGACAGTTCATGATGTCTTCTCCTGTGCGCTAAAGGTGATCACGAGTTCCGGGGTGCTGAGGTCGGCGCGAGGCTGCTGGAGAGCCTTCATCGCGCGCTTGCGGGCCCGGTGCAGCCGGCTCCTGGCCGCCACCTGTGTGATGCCGAGCGCAGCGGCCGCCTCGGCGGGAGACAGGCCCTCCCACGCCACCAGGAGCAGCAGCTCGCGGTCGGAGTCGGCCAGACCGTCAAGTGCGGTACGCAGCCGCCCGCGTTCGGCGAGCGCGTCGAGCCGGTCATCGACGGCGTTCCAGTCCATCCCGAGATCCCGGACCACGGACGCCACCGGGGGCTGCCGACGGAAGTGGGCGCGCAGCACGTTCAGCGCGATGCCATACAGCCACGGCAGGGCGCCGCCGCTGTCGTGGGCGACGACCCGCGCGGACGCGGACAGCGCGGTAATGAAAACCTCGGACAGCAGATCCTCGGCAGCTGACAGCCCGGCGCGTCTCGCCAGGTACCGGAAAACGGCGGGGGCGTGCCGCTCATAAAGCACGCCCATCAGTTCCGGCTGACCGGGCAGAGCGGCCAGCAGTTCGCCATCGGAGCGCGAATCGCCTGTCATACCCCTCCTATGCTGCAAACCGGCCCGCCGTTGCACCCCCGCCACTCCCGCGCCCGGCAGCGATGCCTCTGTCCCATATGCGCAACTTTCGCAACCGGGGCTGTCAAACGGAAGGAGCCAGAACATCTTGACCGCTCGCGGAAGCAAGCAGTGGCGGGTCTGGACCCAGAAAAAGTGAGACCGTGACCCGGCCATCTGAGCACTCCTGGGTGGCGCTCTGCCGTGTCAGTTTAGATTGACATCGCCACGGCTGTCAGTCTAAACTGACAGTCGTGGACATCGAAGAATTCAGCGTGGATCTCTCGTCGGATGACCCGGCAACTGGGCTTCGCGCCTCGCTGGCACTCCATCGCCTGGCCGAGAGGGTCGAAGCGCACCACGTCGCATCGGCCCGGGAAAAAGGCTGGTCGTGGCAGCAGATTGGAGACGCTCTGGGCGTCACCCGCCAGTCCGTGCACACCAAATACAACAAGGAGCCATCATGACCGCCGGATCCGTTGTGCCAGAGGCGCATCACGCGTGGGCCATCTATTTGCAGGCCAGTGAGGAGGCCCGTCGCCGGGGTGATCGCCGGACCGGCACTGATCACCTCCTGCTCGCCGTGCTGGAGGATCCCTCGGTCGAAGTCGTGTTGGGCGTGAGCCTGCAGCAAGCTCGCCAGGCCCATGAGTCGCTCGATCACGAAGCCCTACGTGCTCTGGGCATGGGGTCGAGCACCGACGCTCCTGCACTGCCGATGCGGGCCGTCCCCAGGAAGCCGAGGCTCAGAGACGTCGCGCAAAAGGATCGCTTCCGCATGACGCCCGCGGCAAAGAAGGTGCTTGAGGAAGCGTACAAGCCCAAGGGTCATCGGAAGCTCCAGGTCACCGGCCCCGAGGTGCTGGCCCAGATCCTTGCTCTCCAGCCACCCGATCCTGCGGCGGTGCTGCTGGGCGCTCTCGGCGTGAACACGCCCGAGGTTCGGCGCCGATTGGATGCAGTCACCCCGTTCAGCGGTCAGTCACGCGGATGACGGCGGTCGTCGAAGCCGAGTCGCTGACCAAGCGCTTTGGTGAGGTCTCAGCGGTCACGGATCTGTCGTTTGCGTTGGAGGCTGGGACGATCACGGGCTTTCTCGGTCCGAACGGCGCTGGCAAGACGACGACACTGCGGATGATCCTGGGCCTGGTAGCGCCGACGAGTGGACGGGCACTTGTGTTCGATCATCCTTACGCGACATTGCCGCGTGCGGCACTGCGGATCGGTGCCGTGCTCGAGGCGACCGACTTCCATCCCGGCCGTTCGGGCCGCGATCACCTGCGGATGCTGGGGCAGGCCGTCGATGTCCCCGACTCACGCGCGGACGAGGTGTTGCGCTTGGTGGAGCTCGGTGACGCCGCCCACCGGCGCGTGAAGGGGTACTCGCTGGGGATGCGCCAGCGACTTGGGCTCGCGGCGGCGCTGCTTGGCGACCCGGAGCTGCTGATCCTCGATGAACCGGCCAACGGGCTTGACCCGGAGGGCGTGCGCTGGCTGCGGGACTTCCTGCGCAGGCTGGCCTCAGAGGGCCGCACGGTCCTCATCTCAAGTCATGTGCTTGCCGAGGTCGCGCAGACGGCTGACCGCGTGCTCATCATCAGTGGCGGGCAGCTCGTGCTTTCGTCCTCACTGACAGAGCTGACGGCGCGTGCCGGCGGCGCAGTTCGCGTCCGCAGCGGCGACCCGCAGCGGCTCACTAAGGCGCTGCGTAACGAGGCTCTGCAGGTGACGACGGGTACCGACCACGCGCTGCTCGTCCAGGGAGCATCGAGCGAGCGGATCGGTGAAATCGCCTTCGCCGCCGGCGTCCCGGTTCACGA
>DATHPF010000338.1:0-8549 GCA_035484155.1 Streptosporangiaceae bacterium | reverse complement strand
GACGCCGATCAGCCATGCATTGCCTGCCGATCCCCCACCACCGAGGACCAGCGCTCGCTCACCCGCGGCGCGGATCCGCCTTGGGTGCAGAGGTGAAGAAGGTGTTGTGTTCATGGGAGTAGCCCTTCGCGAATTGCCTCTGGGGCGCTCCCGCCGACGACTACCTCAGTCGCGCGATCGTGAACTGCAGGGGAGCACCCACTGCGGATGCTGCGCTCATGGGACTCACCTCCTGCTGGTAGATCACGATCAGGGGAACTCTAGCACGCCGCCGACCGCTACACCCTGCATCTATGATGGACCGGCTTTTATTCGTCGGTGAATCATGATCCGACCAATTCTCGTCCAATCCGTCACACAATTTGCACAGGTGTATGCAGGCAGATCGATGAGCGTTGCACGGTGCATGCCAGGCGACAGCCACAGACTCGCACGAGGCAGTGACCAGGCTACTCCGGCGGACCAGCCGGGATCCGCGTCGGTGCAACGCAATGGCGCTACGCACTTGCGTAGACAATCTTCCTGCCGGACATTTGTTGCGGACAGTCTCTTAATTCCAGGCAGCGGTCCGAGGAATCACAGGAGAAACAGCGTTTTTACATCAGGCCGCGATGGTCGGTGTTAGCTTCGGCATCCGGGGGCGAACAATTCATATCCTCACGATCCGCGAGGGATAGCGATCCATGATCCATAAGCGCCCGTCCGTTCGCTTACGCGTAGGCCTGCTGGTCTTAGTGCCCCTGGTGTTCCTCGCCGGCCTGGCCGGCTACAACATCACTAAGTCGGCGAGCAGCGCGCTCACGCTGATCAGATCGAAGACGATGCTGACCGACCTTGGTCCCCCGGTGGCGAGCCTGCAGGAGGCACTGACCGCCGAGCGGACCCAGGCGATTGTCTACTTCGCCCAGCCGTTGCCGGGGGTGCTGGCGGCGTTACAGCAGCGCGAGGCCGTTACCGACCATGCCGTCGCGCAGGTCATACAGGCCACCAATGCCAGTGCGGTTCAGCAGGACGCCTCGGCGGGCGGCAGGAGCGCGATCGCCGGGCTGCGGAAGGACCTCGCCGGCCTGTCCGCCTTACGGGCCGGCTTCGCGGACCGCCTGGTGACCGGCCAGCAGGCATTCGCTTCCTACAGCGGCATGATCGCCGCGAGTTACCAGGTACTGGAGCAGGCGATCATCCAGGACGGCAACTCGACCCAGGTGCTTCCGAGCATCGCGATTATCGAGCTGGCGGTCTCCAACGAGTACCTCCAGCAGGAGAGCGCCCTGCTGGACGGGGACTTCGCCGACCACGCCTTCCCGGCCAGCGCGTATCAGGGGTTCGCCGCGCTGGTCGGCGCGCACCGCCTGCTGTATGCGCAGAGCTACTCCTACCTCGACCCGGCCGATCGCAGCGGCCTGAACCACGACGTCAGCCCGCAGATGGCGGGCAGCGTCACCGGCCTGGAGAACCGACTCGTCGCGAGCGGGCCGCAACGCGGGTCACCGCCGGTCCGGGCGGCGACCTGGAACCGGGCGGTCGCGGCCCTGAGCGCGCACGTCCAGCAGGCAGTGGCGCAGTCGCTCGCGCGGCTGGTCGCCGTGGCCAAGTCGCAGGCCAACGCGACCCTGCGCGGGCTGTATCTGACCGCCGGTCTCGCTCTGGCCGCCGTCATCGCGTCGCTCATCCTGTCCATGTGGATCGCGATCAGCCTGGCGCGGCAGCTGCGCGGACTGCGCGACATGGCACTGGACCTCGCGAATGTCCGCCTGCCCGCTCTGGTGCGGCACCTTGGTGCCGGCGAGGACGTGGATGCCGCATCTCAGGTGCCCGAGGTGAGCGTGGGCACGGACGAGATCGGCCAGGTCAAGGCGGCGTTCGTGACCGCGCAGCGGATGGCCGTCGAAGCAACGATTGACCAGGCCAAAATGCGCCGCGGCATCGGTGACGTATTCAGGAACCTGGCCCGCCGGAGCCAGTCGCTGCTGGCACGCCAGATGATGCTCATCGACACCCTCGAGCGCCGTGCCGCCGGACCCGAGGATCTGGAGAGCCTGTTCCGCATCGATCACCTCACCACCCGCATGCGGCGGCACGCGGAGAGCCTGATCGTGCTGGCCGGCGACCTTCCCGAGCGCACGTTCCTGGATCCGGTGCCGTTCGTGGACGTGCTGAGGGCGGCCGCGGCCGAGGTGGAGGACTACACGCGGATCAGAGTTGTCTGCCGCTCGTCGGCGGCACTCGCCGGACCCGCCGTCGCCGACGTCATCCACATGCTGGCTGAGTTCATGGAGAACGCCACCAGCTTCTCCCCGCCCATTGCCGACGTCCGCGTGACGGGCACTCTGGCCTCCCGTGGCTACGCGATCGACATCGAGGACCGCGGCCTCGGCATGACCGAGCAGGAACTGCTCGAGGCCAACGCCAGGCTCCTCGAGCCGCCGACGTTCGACCTGTCCGGCTCCGACCGGCTCGGTCTGCGCGTCGCGGCCCAGCTGGCTCATCGGCACAGCATCCGGCTCACGCTTCGCGAATCTCCCTACGGCGGCACCACGGCCATCGTCCTGATCCCGATGGGACTCGTTGTGCAGCTCGAGAGCCCGGCTGCCGACACCGTCCTGCCCGTCGCCGCCGAACCGGAGCCCCCCGGTGCCGAGCCGTACGGCCGGCATGCCATCACCATCGCCCCGCCGGCGCCCATGGTTCCGGCCGAAGCGGATCTGGCGACATCGGTAGCCACCGTGCCACCCGAGACTCGCAATGACGCCAGTGAGGACTCCGCCGCCGGCGCGTGGACCGAGAATGGCCTGCCGGTCCGCGTCCGCCAGCAGGCTCTCGCACCGCCGCTGCGCGAGGATCCGGCGCTGGCCAACGGGACCGGGGACGGCCCATCGCCCGACGCAGCCCGCCAGGTGATGTCCGACTTCTGGCAGGGCCGGAGCCGCGGGCTCTCGCAGCCAGACGAGCAGCAGCCGGACGGCGAGGCCCGATGAGTACTCACTTCGCGGGCCCGCCGCTCGGACGGACCACCAGCACCGACAGTCACCTCGACTGGCTCGTTGACGATCTGGTGGTGCGCGCCGCTTACGTCGAAAAGGCAGCGGTCCTCTCAAGCGACGGCCTGGTACTCGCCGCGTCGGCGGCGCTGAGCCGGGAAGGCGCCGAGCACCTGTCCGCGCTGGCCGCCGGGCTGGCGAGCCTCGCGAACGGCGGCGCGCGCCACTTTGGCATCGGCCACGTCCGCCAGATCGTCATCGAGATGGATGAGGGATTCCTGTTCGTCACCGCTGCCGGGGAGGGAAGCTGCCTGGCTGTGCTCGCCGGCAGGCTGGCAGACGTCAGCCTCATTGCCTACGAGATGGCCTTGCTCGTCAAGAAGGTCGGACGGCACCTGGCGGCCGGCAGCCGGTCAGCGCCGGGAGCAGCCGAAGCGGTGTGAAGACGCCGTGGCTCATCTGAACGGGCACCCTCGGCACGGACTTGCGGCCGCCGTCGGCCCGGTCGTCCGTCCGTACTTGCTCGTCCGGGGCCGGACCAGGCCGAGCGGAGCAGCGCTGGACGTCATCGCGATGGTCCAGGCCCGCGGGCGCAGCCAGCCCGATCTGGCTGACCTGGAACCAGAGCACCTCGCCTTGCTCGCCCGCTGCCAGCGGCCGATGTCGGCGGCCGACCTGTCCGCGGCGCTTGACCTGCCGCTCGGCGTCATCCGCATCCTGCTGGGCGATCTGCGCGACCGCGGGCTCGTGGACATCGACCAGCCCCGCCCCGAGCGGGTCAGGAACATCAGATTGCTCAGGGAGGTCGCCGATGGACTACGACGGCTCTGATCGGGTCGCCGCTCCGGTCGCGGTGAAGATCCTGGTCGCGGGCGGGTTCGGAGCAGGCAAGACGACGCTCGTCGGCTCGCTCACCGAGATCCAGCCGCTGCGCACCGAGGAGGACCTGAGCGACGCCGGCACGCTTGTCGACGAGCTCGCCGGCGTCGAGGGCAAGCAGACGACCACGGTCGCGATGGACTTCGGCCGGATCGCCATCCACTCGGGCCTCTGGGTCTACCTGTTCGGCATGCCCGGCCAGCAGCGGTTCTGGTTCATGTGGGATGACCTGTCGTCGGGAACGCTCGGCGCCGTAGTCCTGGCCGACACGAGGCGGCTCGCCGACTGCTTCCCGGCGATTGACTACTTCGAGCGCCGCGATACGCCGTTCATCGTCGCGCTGAACTGCTTCCACGGGCGGCGGTTTCCGGACCTCGACGAGGTCCGGCGAGCGCTCGGCATCGAGGCGCGGGTGCCGATCGTCAGTTGTGACGCCCGCGAGGGCCGGTCGTGCCGGGACGCCCTCGTCGTCCTGGTCGAGCACGCGATCGACGCTCTGACCGCGAGTGCCGGCGGCCGTTACTGAACGAGGCCGGCCCCGCGCAGCGTCGTTCCGGTCAGGAAGTCAGTCAGGGCGCTGGTGACCTCGCGCGGGCGCTCGAGCGGCGGAAGGTGCCCGGTGTCAGCCAGGTCCAGCCGCCGCGCACCGGGAATGCCGCGGGCCAGCAGATCCGCGGCGGTCAGGACGCCCGGCACGTCCGCGAGCCCAGCGATCACGAGCGTCGGGGCGCCGACCTCGTGCATCCGGTCCAGGGCGGGCGGCTCGGCGTCCAGCTCCTCGAAGACCGGCCCGCTCCATTCCCGCATGAACACGCCGCGGCACATCTCCAGCGCCAGGTCGCGGACGGCCGGGTCGAGATCGTCCAGCTGGCGGCCGGGACCGGCGACCATGACGCGAACATTGGCCTCGGCGATGGCCGCGACATCGGCCGGGTCCACCCGCGGCGCCGTCCGCTCCCGGTAGGCGCGCCGGCGCTCATCGGGGACGGCCGCTCGCACCGCGTCCTGCATGAGGCGGGCAGTCTCGTCGGGAAACGCGAGCCCTGATATCCAGGAGCAGATCAGCCCTAGCGCGCTGACCCGCTCCGGCGCAGCGAGCGCGGCGTCCAGCGCGTACTGCCCGCCCATCGAGCAGCCGACCAGCGCGGCGCGCTCCAGCGCGAGGGCGTCGAGCAGCGCGAGCAGGTCCTCGTGGTGAGCCACGGACCCGGCCGCGTCGGCTGACTCCCCGTAGCCCCTCAGGTCGTAGCGGATCACGTGGTACCGGCTCGCCAGCGCGGCGAACTGGTGATCCCACATCCGCCGGTCGGCCAGCGCGGCGTGCACGAATACGACCGCCGGACCGGACCCGGCCTCGTCGTAGGCAAGATCGGCCCCGCGAACAGTGATCACCGCCATGAATGCACGCTATCCGCCGGGCTCCGATGAGTTTTCCGTGGCTCCCGGGTCTGTATTGGTGCACGCGGGCCAGCCCCGCCTCACCTACATCAGGGAGTTCTTATGTCCGCGGGAACAGATACTACGAAGCCGGTGCACCGCTGGCGGGCGTTCGCCGTGCTGGCGGTCTCCTTCTTCATGACGGTCGCCGACCTCGCGATCGTCAACGTCGCCCTGCCGACGATCGGGCGCAAGCTGCATATGTCCGAGTCGAGTCTGCAGTGGGTCGTGACCGGATACGCGCTCACGTTCGGCGGGTTCCTGCTGCTCGGCGGACGCGCCGCGGACCTGCTCGGCCGCCGCCGCATCCTGCTGGTCGGCCTGGCGGTCTTTACCCTGGCCTCGCTCGGGTGCGCCCTCGCGACGACGGACTCGGTTCTGATCCCGATGCGCTGCCTCGAGGGTCTCGGGGCGGCGATCGTCCTGCCGGCGGCGCTCTCGATCGTCATGAACATGTTCCCGGACGGCGCCGAGCGGAATAAGGCGCTGGGCGTCTGGGGTGCCATCGGGGCCAGCGGCGCTACCGTCGGCGTGATCGCCGGCGGCCTGCTCACCCGTTACGTCGGCTGGCAGTCCATCTTTTTCCTCAACGTGCCGATCGGCGCGGCGGCACTGGCGATCGCCCCGCGCATCGTGCCCGAGAGCAGGCTGGCCACGCAGCGCCGTCGTTACGACCCGTTCGGCGCGGTCAGCGTGACCGGCGGGCTGTCGCTGCTCGTGTATGCGGTCTCGACCGCCCCGCAGGCCGGCTGGGCCACGGCCAGGACGGTGACCTTGCTGGCGGTGTCGGTGGCGCTGCTGGCCGCGTTCCTGGTCATCGAGACGCGCGTCGAAGCGCCGCTGATGCCGCTGCGAATCTTCAGGAGCCGGACGCTGGCGGGCGCCAACGCGGTGAGCCTGCTGCTCGGCGGCAGCTTCTTCGCATTCATTTTCATCGGCACGCTCTACATGCAGCAGGTACTCGGCTACTCGGCCCTGACCGCGGGTCTGGCCTGGCTCGCGGCCTCGCTGACATCGGTCGCGTTCGCCGGCCTGTCCCAGGCGCTGGTAACCCGCGGCTCGGCCAAGCTCGTCATGGCGGCCGGCATGGCGATGATCGGTGGCGGCATCCTGTGGGCAACTCAGGTGCCGGTGCACGGTCGCTTCTGGTCAAGCCTGGCGGGGCCGTTCATCGTCGTGGGCCTCGGTACGGCCTTTGCGTTCATCCCGGTGTCGATCGCCGCGCTGGCGGGGATCGCCAGGCACGAGGCGGGCCTCGCCTCCGGGCTGCTGAATACCTCGCAGCAGCTGGGCGGGGCGATCGGCGTCGGGGTCGCGTCCACGATCGCGGCTACTCGGGCCGGAACGCTGCTTCACCACGGCGCGGCGGCCGGCGCCGCGCTGACCGGCGGGTTCCAGTGGGCGTTCTGGGTCTGTGGGGCGATCGGACTGGCGGGAGTGCCCGTCACGTTCCTGCTGGTCCGCCGCCACGAGCTGGCCTCCGCGGTTGCTGCCAGCACCTCGGCTGCGCCGGAGCCTGTCCGCGCCGAGGTCTAGGTGCGACGCGGGGAGTGCCCGGCTCCGGCATCTGGACCGGAGCCGGGCACTCCCCGCGGGAGGGAGGTCAGCCGCCACCGCGGATGCTCGGAGTCTTCGGCGTCAAGAGGTCGTCCCCCTCCCGCAAATGCCCTGTTCCACTTTGCGCGCCGTTGGAGCGCCTGAGCTGACGAGCCGTTGGCGGTGGGCGTTCTGGCTCCACGGGATTTGCCTGGCCACGAGGCCGGTCACGCTTCTCCTGGTGGGCCGCGATGAGTTTGGCTAGGAGTATAGCCAGTCGCTGTCAAGAGTCTGTCTCTTGTTTCGCCACCCGCCCCAATTGCATCCACCGTAGCAAGCTATCTGGTCGGTGTTATACCAGCCCATAGTCAATCCCCATGCTCTGGACTGAATGCTGAAGTTCCCCACGGGGTTGCCTGGGCCAGCTGAACTATTGACTATGTACCAGCCTGCCTCTATAAGCGCGTAGGCTGGCGAGTCGTCTATGTTTTCATTGCCCATCGAATCCTGTGTCAGTTCATCGTCGCAGCCAACTCCTGCGATACAGACGCGAAGCCACATCGTAGTGGAGAACACGCCCTGCAGTCCGTCTTTGGATCGACTTCTGAATCCCAGCCATCCTCTTACCCCTTCGGAGCCACTTGGGGATATGTGAGTCTCGATGGCCATGCACATTCTTCCATGTTCATTTCCGCGCTTCATTGTGGAACTATTAACTGAGGTCAGCAACGCGCAGTGATATTGACCGACTGAATTCCCCACTTTCAGACCCGACGGGTCAGTCAGATTAACTGGGTTGCCGTAAGCGTATTGGTATGGCTGCAGCGTCTGCGAGATGTCCGGGTCAATGGAAGTGAATTGCCCCGTCTGCGGGTCATAGTAACGGTTCATAAGATAGACGAGACCAGAGGGGTCGGTGTATCCGCCAGCGAACCCAAACGGCGTGGAGCTGGTCAGACCACCTGAATTCATGGGGTTCCCCCATGCGTCGTACGAGGTGGTCGCAGTGAGGCTCCCGGAGCCCGACACTATGCCGCGCACGGACCCGAGCGCGTCAGCAACAAGGTAGCTCACCGCGCCCGTGGACAGGTTAACCTGCTCCAGCGGCGTGTTAGCCATCGCATAGATATAAGCGTTGCCGGAGTCCATGAGCAGGAATGACGATGCCTGGTCAGCAGTGTCCCAGACGAAGTCTTGAGTTGTCGCGCTTCCGCCTGTGGGCACGCTGACCGCGGTGGAACGCAGGTTATTGCCGTTGTAGCTCGCAGAAGTCATATCCGCACTGGGGCTCGCGTAGCTGACAAGCTGGTCAGCGCCATTCCACGTAGCCGAGTTGACGGTGACGGAGCCCTCGGTGGCCGTCAGCCTCTCACCATCGGCATTGTAGGTGTAGCTCTCCGATGCACCTGAAGAACTCGATGAGGCCAGCTCGCCGGCGTCATTATAGGTGGCCGCGGCTCCGCCAGGGAGGATGGTCAGGTTGCCGGATGCGTCGAAACTGTAGTTCAGGGCAGGGTTGCTACCCGGTGTCATCGAGACGATTCGGTTCTTGCCGTCGTAGACGTAGGTTGAAGGCGACTTTGGGCTTGACGGCGTATCAGTCTCGGTCGCGATTTCGCTATCAGGGGTGTCAGCGTAGGCAAATGACTGCATGGCGCTGCTGGAGTTCTTCAGTGTGACCGTCGATGCAACTCCGGTGTTGGAGTAGCTGGTGGCGAT
>DATHPF010000337.1:0-4353 GCA_035484155.1 Streptosporangiaceae bacterium | reverse complement strand
GACGGTCGACTACCTCGTGGATGCCGTGTTCAACTACCCGACGCTGTCGGAGTCCTACAAGGTGGCCGCCCTGGACGCGACCAACAAGATGCGCCAGGTCACCAAGCTGTCCGAGTAATCCGGGCAAAGCGAACCCGGCCGACGCTACTGTTGCCCGCAGGACGGGTGTTGCGGGGCGGAGGACAGCGGATGGCCACTCAGGCAGGAGGGTTGCGCGCACGCGTTTCCAGCTGGCGATCCTGGTTTCCCTTCCTGGTCTACGGCCCACTGGTCCGCCTCCTCGGTGTGCTCGTCATCGCGATGATCGCGCTCGTCCTCGGCTATAGAGGCCTGCAGGACTACTTGGCCCAGCCGGCCGCGGCGAAAATGTGGGGGCAGGGCTGGAAGAACACTCTCTTCTACGACCTGCAGCTGCCGGTCCTCAGCTCAGCCCCCACTCAGGGGCCTGGACCTTACCCGGTGCCGCTTGGCATCGCCCGTTTTCTGGCACCGCTCAGTACCTTCCTCGCCGCTGCGGGCACCCTAGCCCTGTTGCTCAGCGAGCAGTGGCGCCGACTAGTCGTGGCGACCGCATCCAGGCACGCCATCGTGGTCGGCGATGGCCCTGTCGCGATCCAGCTCGCCCGCAACCTCCGCCGCGAGAACAAGAAGCGCAAAGTGGTGGTGATCAGCTCCAACGACAACACGTTGACCCAGGCTCGCCGGAACAAGCTGCATGACGTCCGCGGGGATCCGGCCGACCTGAGCACGTTGCGTGCCGCGGGCGTTTCTCGCGCCAGGGAGCTCTTCGCATGCACCAGCGAGGGCACGGTCAATGCGGCTATCGTGCTGCGGGCACGCGACGAGGTTCGCGAGGCCGCGAAGCGGCCGCTGGCCGCCTACGCGCTCGTGCGTGATGCGGAGCTGGGCATCGCGCTCCGTGCCCGCCGCATCGGGGTGACCGGTGACCGGCGGCTACGGCTGGACTTCTTCGCCGTCGAGGACATTGCGGCCCGCAGGCTGTTCGACACGCACCCGCTGACCCTGACAGGCAGCAGTCCGGTACACGTCGTGATCAGCGGCTTCGGACAGCTCGGCCAGGCTGTCCTCCGCGAGGTCGCACGCCGACGCCAGATGGTGCCCGGCAGCGCCTTGGTCAAGGTCGTGATCAGGCACGCGACCGAGGAAGAGGTTGGGAAGGTCACGGACGCGTTCCCGGTGATCGTCAGTAACTGCTCAATCAGATATGACGAGGTTCCTGAGCTTCCCAGCACCGGCGGGTACACGGTGTACGTCTGCCTCGACGGTGACGACGCCGGGCTCAGCGAGGGTCTGGCCATGGCCCACTCTCTCGTTAGTCAGCGCGGGTACGTCGTGGTCTGCATGCGAGAGTACGACCCGTTCGCCGGCGTTCTTGCCGCGCGCAGTGGATTGGTCGACGATGTCATGGGAAGGCTCCGCGTGTTCGGCGTCATCCAGGAGGCTTGCGTGCCAGCGAACATCAGAGACGACTTCACTGAGCAACTCGCTCGCTCGATCCACAGCGCCTACGTGGCCATGGAAAGCGCCAAGGGCGCCACCCCGGCGACGAATCCGTCGATGGTCCCCTGGGAAAGGCTCCCCGAGAATCTGCGCCAGTCCAATGTCGACCAGGCCGCCGACATCGGCGCCAAGATGGAAGAGATCGGCGCGATCATCGTCCCGGAGTCCGCCGACGCGCCCGAATTCCACTTCAGCCACGGGGAGGTCGAGCGCCTCGCCGAGGAAGAGCACGAGCGGTGGATGCGCGACAAGCGCAGCCAGGGCTGGACGTACGGGCAGCCCCGCGACGACGAGCGCAAGATCCACCCCGACCTGCAGCCCTGGGCGGCCCTCAGCGTGGCCGATAAGGACAAGGACCGCAACGCGATCCGCACTCTGCCCGAGACCCTGCGCGACGCAGGCTTCCAGATCCTCCGTCTCCCGCCGGACTCCTAGCCGGCGGCGCCAGACGCTACGTCTGGAGGAATCGCCGGTACGGATAGGTGAGCCGGACCGCCCGCCCGATCAGCTCGGCACCGGTCGCGTAGTCGTACACCTGCTGGTCGCGGAGCATGAAGGCGGGACGGCCTGGCGGCCCCTTACGCAGCAGCGCGACGGGTACGCCCGCGGCTAGTGCGGCGCCAATCTCGATGTGGACGTTGGCGCTGTCACCCGTGATGTCGGCGAGCACCATGGAGGCGCCGGCCGCGGCGCTCAGGATGTCCCGCTGCACAGAGCCGGCCGGCGAGGACCACGACACGTACTCCCCGGTCCGACAGGAAACCCCGGTCACGGCTTCGACGGTCTGCACGACCCTCCTGCGCAGCTCACCGTCCCCGAACTCTGTCACGTAGAAGAAATACGGGACGCGCCGGGGAGTGTCCCATTCCTCGGCGAGGTTCTCCGCGTATCCCGAGAGCACCCCGGTGTCGGCGCTCGGTGCTACCAGCCCTGGCAGGTCTCGCGTCTGCGCTGCCAACTGCACGTCCGGATGCGGGATGACGAGGCAGGGGAGTCCGTGCTCCGCGGCGAGCCGCCATTCGTCCAGCACGTACTTTGATGTCATATCCGGCCCGCTCGGCCGGTACGGCAGCGCCGCCGCGAACGCGCCGCAGCCGTCCATGATGCCGCCGATACGTCCGAGGTCATACTTGTCCCGGTCCTCCGCGTCCCCTACCAGGCGGAGCCCGGCACCGGACAGCGACTCGGACACGGCCCCCGCATGGGCTGCGTCAGAGGCCTGCCAGCCCCGGCTGAAATACGTGTGCTTGCCGTGCGCGGGCTCAGGCACCAGATGCGCCGGCTGATAGAGCGCCTGCAGTATTTGCGCGGCCGACGCCGAGTCCAGTTCGGTCTGGCCGATCTCGATGTTGCTGAAATTGCTGACGAAGTCCGGTGGCGTCACATCGTCAAGCCTGAGCGGGATGACGTGGAATTTCCTGTTCATCGCGTGCTGGTTCAGCGCCGCGTCGCGCTCCTGCTCGACCCAGCCGCTTTCGACAGACTCCCGCGACAGCAGGATGATCGCGCTGCGGCTTTCCACGATGGCCTCGTACAGGCCAAGGACGAAAGGAGCGCCAGGCGGCAGGTTGACCGCGTCGTACCAGACGGGAATGCCGGCCACCCGGGAAAGGAAGTCATAAAGCTGTTCCGCTTGCGCCTTATTGACGTGCGCATGACTGAGAAACGCGTGGTACGGGCGCTTCCCGATAACCGCATCCGCCATGCGACCCCGCAACGCCGTGCGTATGTATCGCCGCTGACGATACCGGCGTATCCGGGCATGTGTCTGCTGCTAGGCGTAGGGGTCGGTCGCGGGCGGGCGATCGGAACCCACGGACAACGGCACGGACCATTTGTCGCGGGATTCCGCCGTGGCCTGGAGGCCCTGTAGTGCCTGGCAGGCATCGCAGCGATACACGCTGTTCCCGGCGAGGATCAGCGTTCCGTCGGGCGACCACGGGTCGGCGGGGAACTCGGAATAGCTGGCGGCGCCGGACTCCAGGAAGGTCGGCAGCCCGGTCATCGCCTGGCCGCCGGTCACCTGGTAGACCGTAAGGCTCCCGCCGGGCGGGGTCGGCGCCAGACCGAGGGATCCGGCGTAGATGAAGCTGCCGTCCGGGCTCAGGCCGGCGCCGGGATCGATGGGCGTGGCAGGATCGGCGGGTGTCGGAGACGAATAGCTGGCGATGACACGTCCGGTCGCGAAGGCCAGCACTTTGCCGGTTCCCGGCCGGGCACTTGCCGAATTGGGCTGCAGCCAGTCCACGGCGAGCAGGGCGGACCCGCTTGGCGCCGGGCTGAGCTCGAGAATCGGCCAGGTGGACACCCGCTGCACCGCGATGAGCTTGCCGGACGCGGTATCCCAGAGGAAAACCGTGCCGTCGGCGTTGCCGGAGGCGACCACACTGCCGTCCGCGCTGACCGCGATCCGCAACGGCATCGGCGAGTAATAGGACGACGAGTGGTTATCGCTGGGACGGAACGTGCGAACGGCTTTCCCGGTCACCGCGTTCCACACTCCCACGGTGCCGCCCGTGTCGGCTGCCGCGAGCACACTGCCGTTCGCGCTGACGGCCGCGTCGATCGGCGCGCTGGGCTGACTGACCTCAAGCGACGGACGTCCCCCCAGCGGCTGCCACAGGTAGATCGCCGTCGTGGTCATGACCATCAACTCATCGGGCCCTGGGCCGAACGCGAGACCGGTCGGACTGCCGTCCACCGGCAGGGCCGCAACCTGCCGCCCGCTGGAGTCCAGCACGGCGACCGAGTGCGCGCGAGCGTACGCGACATCCGTGCCATCCGGGCTCGCCGCCACCGCAAGTACCTGGGTCACGGTGTAGTCGCCGTCGG
>DATHPF010000336.1:0-3948 GCA_035484155.1 Streptosporangiaceae bacterium | reverse complement strand
TGCCGATGACGAACCGGTGCACCGAGTACGGATCGGCGGCACCTTCAGGCAGTACCCGGTCGGCTGGCAGCGCATGCAGGCGAGCGCCGAGCAGGCGGTCCCGCCAGTGCCCGCTGGCAGCGCCAGTCCAGGACTCCTCGGTGGCCCGCTGCCACGCCGCGAACTCGCGATACTGGCACGCGCCGGGCAGGCCAGGCACCCGCCCGGCGGTCCTGGCCGCATAGCAGGCGGCGAGGTCGGTGATGATCACCTGCATGGACCACGCGTCGGACGCGATGTGATGCGTCGTCAGGGCGAGCACATGATCGTCCGCGCCGAGCCTGCCGAGCACGGCCCGCAGCAGCGGCACCTCACGGTGGCTGAATGGCTCGGCCTCGATGTCGTCCAGCAGGTCGTACGCGGCGCGGTCGGCTGAGTCCGCCAGGCCAGCCGAGCCGACGCCGCGCACCTCCAGGCTGACCGGACCTGGCGGGTATAGGTGCTGATTCCACCCGTCGTCGTCTTTGCGCAGGATGATGCGGAGTATCTCGTGCCTGGCCACGACGTCATCAAGCGCCGCGGAAAGCGCGCCAACGTCGAGGTCGCCGCGCAGCCGCAGCCCGGAGGTAATCGCGTACCAGTGGCTGAACGCTCCTGCGGTCTCGCCGTGGTCCAGTGAGCACAAGAACTTCTGGTTCAGCGAGAGTGCTGGCCGTTCGTCGGTCATCTCGCCCGTCTCCCGGCTTCAGGCCTGCGACTTCTGCAGGACCTTCGCTAGCTGCTGGTCGAGCTCGGCAACGGTGGGCGCGTCGAAGATGTCAGAGACCAACAGCTCGATACTCAAACGGTCCTGGATCGAGCTGACCAGCCGCATCGCCATGAGCGACTCTCCGTGCAGGTCGAAGAAGCTGTCGTCGAGTCCGACCCTGGGCACGCCGAGCACCTCGGCGAACAGCGAGCAAAGGATCTCCTGCCGCGCGGTCTGCGGCGCGCGGTAGTTCGACAAGGCTTCCACCACAGGCTCGGGCAGGGCCTTACGGTCCACCTTCCCGTTCGGGGTCAGCGGCAGCGCATCAAGCGTGACAAAGGCCGACGGCACCATGTACTCGGGCAGCAGCTCGGTCGCTTGCGCCCGCAGCCCATCGACGTCGACCTGGCCCGCCTCGGCGACCACGTAAGCGACCAGGCGCTTCTCGCTGTCCTCGACCTCACGCGCGACCACGACCACGTGCGCTAGCCCGTGGTATCTCGCGAGCACGCTCTCGACCTCGGCCAGTTCGACCCGGTATCCGCGGATCTTGACCTGGTCACCTGAGCGTCCGACGAATTCGATCAGCCCGTCCTGCCGCATTCGCACCTGGTCCCCCGTGCGGTACATGCGCTGGCCAGTCCCGGCGAACGGATCGGCGACGAACCGCTCGGCCGTGACGCCGGGCAGCAGGTAGTATCCACGCGCGAGGCGGTCTCCGGCGACGTAGAGGTCGCCGACCTCGCCCGCCGGCAGCGGCCTGAGGTGCTCGTCGAGCACGTGCAGCCGGGTGTTGTCCATTCCGCGGCCGACCGGGACGGTCAGGCCCATGGAGTATGGCGCCCGCATCGGCGAATGGGTGATGAACGCCGCCATCTCGCTCGCGCCATAGGTTGCGCGGACCACTGTGTCGGGGCACGCCTCGAGGACCTGCCGCACCGCCTTGGCCGAGATCACGTCCCCGCCGGTCAGCACCTCGCGCACACCGGCGAAGCACTCCGGCGCCTCGTCGGCCACCACCCGGAACAGGCCAGCCGTCACGTGCACGGCGGAGATCTGGTTCTCCGTGATAAGCCTCTGCACGGTGCCGACGTCCAGGCGGCCTGGCGGCGCGAGGATCAGGTGGCCGCCGCGCAGCAGCGGCACCCACAGCTCGTAGGTGGAAACGGCGAACGCGTACGGCGCCAGCATCAAGATCCGCTCCTGGCCTCCGCCGTCCCAGCAGGAGTCAAGTGCCAGCCCGAGAACGCCGCGGTGGGTCACGGCGACCCCCATCGGGTCGCCGGTCGAGCCCGAGGTGTAGATCACGTGCACGAGGTGATCAAGCCCGGTCCGAACGTTGGGGTCGGTGCCGGGCAGCGAGCGCTGCTCGGCGTCCGAGTCGACGAACACAACCGCGGGAACCTCGGGCAGGCCGCGCTCGCGCATGATCGCGTCCGCCAGCAGCACGGGCCTGCCCACGTTGTCGGCGATCCACTGCAGACGCGGCAACGGATATGCGCTATGCAGCGGCAGGTACAGGGCACCGGCTTTCACGATGCCCAGGATCGAGGCAACCATCTCGACGGATCGCTCCTGGAGCACCATGACCGGGTCTTCTGGCCTTACGTCCAGGCCGATCAGCCGGCGGGCAATGCGATTGGCCCGCTCGTCCAGCTCGGCATAGGTCACGGCCTCCGCGGGCGAGGACACCGCGATCGCGTCCGGCGTCCGCGCCATTACCCGGGCAAAGCGTTCCTGAACGGAATTGGAATCCACCATGTTGCCCCGATCCGCATTTTCGTGACAGCCGTCGCGCAGCCCGAGCTGCGCGGATCCGGTCCAACTCGCATCGCGTATTTCTATGGCGACGATGACAGTGCGGCGCTACCCGCCGCATCTCCGGGATTGCCCTCGGCGTTCGCGGCGCGCAATCCGGAAGGTGCGCCCCATGGGGCGCGATGCCACCGTCGGAATGCAGCGCCGGCCCCGCTTCAGCGTGCAGCGCGCCAGACAAGCAGGAGGCAACCGTGATGCATGACCAGCAAGGAACCCGCGCAGTTGTGCTCGGCGGCGGCATGGCTGGCCTACTGGCCGCCCGTGTCCTGTCCGAGAAGTACGCCGACGTCGTCGTCGTGGACCGCGACGAGCTGACCGGCGTGACCGGCGCCCGCAAGGGCGTGCCGCACGGCCGCCACGCGCACTGCCTGGTCGCCAGAGGCCAGCAGATCTATGAAGAGCTGCTCCCCGGGCTCACCCAGGGTATGAGCGATGCTGGGGTGACGCTCGGCGACTTCAACGGGCAGATCCAGTGGTACTTCAACGGGTACAAGCTAGCGGCCTCCGACTCGGGCCTGATCTGCGTGTCCTCCGGACGCCCGATACTCGAGGAACACGTCCGCAAGCACGTCCAGTCCATTCCCAACGTGCGCTTCCTCGAGCAGTACGACATCGTGGGCCTGGAGACGACGCCGGACAAGACGCGGGTCACCGGGGCGCGGATCCAGCACCGCGAGCAGGGCAGCGGACCCGAGGTGCTGTCCGCCGACCTGGTGATCGACATCACCGGCCGGGGCTCGCGGATGCCGGCCTGGCTAGCTGAGCTCGGCTACCCAGAGCCGCCGGAGGACAAGATCAAGGTGGACCTCGCGTACACCACGCGGCACTACCGGTTCAAGAGCAATCCGTTCGCCAAGGACATCGCGATCAACCAGGCCGGGACACCCGTGTTTCCCCGCGGCGTGTTCTGCTACCTGCTGCCCGACGGCGAGACCGTCGAACTGTCGCTCACTGGCGTACTCGGTGACCACGCGCCGACCGATCCGGAAGGCTTCACCGACTACATCAAGTCGCTGCCGCTGCCAATCCACTACGAGTGGGTCCGCGACGCGGAACCGGTCGACGAGCCAGTGCGGTTCAAGTTCCCGGCCAGTGTCTGGCGCCACTACGAGGCGCTGGCCCGCTTCCCAGACAACCTGCTGGTGATGGGCGACGCCGTGTGCAGCTTCAACCCGGTCTACGCCCAGGGCATGACCGTGGCCGGGATGGAGGCGCTGACGCTGCGCAAGCACCTGCAGATCCCCGGGCCGCTGAACCCGAGGGCGTTCTTCGGTGAGATAGCGGGCCAGATCGCTGGGCCATGGCAGTTCTCCGCCATCGCCGACCTCGGCTATCCGGGCGTCGAAGGCGAGCGGACCGACCAGATCCGCCTGGTCAACCAGTACATCCCGGCGGTGCTGGCT
>DATHPF010000335.1:0-11818 GCA_035484155.1 Streptosporangiaceae bacterium | reverse complement strand
GCGAGCCATCCGAGACCGCGCAGAGGAACCCTGTGGCACGTCTGTGGCACGAGACGGACAAACCGATGACGGCGAGCAAGCACCAATCAGAGGGCGCGACCCGCCTGACCTGGAAAAATAGACGGCGCCCCGAGCAGGACTCGAACCTGCGGCCTACTGCTTAGGAGGCAGTCGCTCTATCCGCCTGAGCTATCGGGGCCGGTGGCCGCCCCGGCCCGTACCGCCAGCTGCAACGGGCGGGGAACGAGGCCGAGAAAGCCGCACTAAGCCTAGCCGTTAAGCGGCCGGTACACGGCATAGGCACCGAGCCCCGCCAGGCCGCGGCCGACGGCAAGCGCGGACCGGACCATAGGCTGGACTCAGACCCTAAGAGCCCGGACAGGAGCGGCACGGTGCAAGTACGCGACATCATGACGCAGGCGATGATCACCGAGTCGCCGCAAGACAGCTTGCGGTCGGCTGCCGAGCGGATGTGGCGTCAGCAAACCGGCTCGCTCATCATCGCCGAAGCCGGCCAGCTCATCGGCATCATCACCGAGCGCGATCTGCTGCGCGCCGTTGCCCTGGGCGCTGATCCGGATAAGACGACTGTCGACGACGCGATGACCGCCGAGGTGTACACGGTCACGCCTGACATGCCGCTCCAGGACGCGGCGCGGGAGATGGCCGCCCGCTGGATCAGGCATCTGCCTGTGGTCGAGGCGGGCAAGCTTCTCGGCGTGGTCAGCATGCGGGATGTCACGGGCGTGTTCGCCGCTTTGGCGACCGGCAATGTCCGCGTGGAGCACGAGTTTGACCAGCTAGTTCGCGAACGCCGGCTGGCCCGCATCGAGCACGGCGACCTCGACTAGGCCCTGCCTCGACGTGCGGGCCGGGCAGGTCAGGCCGCTCGCTATCTGCCCAGCCGGACGCCAAACGAGTGAGCGCGTCGTGCCCGGGCCACCTTGGTGACCTGATGGTCGGGGCCGTAGAGGCGAGTCAGATCAGGCAGGATCTGGCTATAGAGCTGACCTGCCTCCCGTTTGCGTCCGGATTTCAGATACAAGTCGGCAAGCACGAACTGGGCATCCAGGGTGACCCCGTCGTCGGTGCCGAACTCCCGGGCGAGGTCAGCGACGACTGCCTCGACGATCTTCACACCCGCGACAGCATCTCCCGCCTGGGCATATGCAGACCCGAGACGCACACGTCGCAGCGCACCAGTACTGACATCCGCTCCCTGTCCTTGGCCCGCCTGCGCGACCGCGCCTTCAAGCACCGCCACGGCTTTGGCAGGCTGGCCGGCCTTCAGGTGGGCGTCTGCCAGGCGGTCTGCGGTAACCGCGGACAGCTGGTGGTCGGCTCCATGTACTCGCTCAGCGGCAGCCAGCGCCAGCTGATACTCACTGACGGCTGCTTCAAAGTCGCCCGACCGGTACAGATTGCTGGCCAGGCCTAGTCGCGTGCGTATTGTCTCCGGATGATCGGGGCCGAGTACCCGGAGAAAGTCGGACCGGGCTCGCTCGAGAAGTGGAGCCGCCTCGGCAACTCGTCCCGCGTAGCTGTAGATGGCCCCGAGCGTGCTCCGGCACGAGATGCCCTCCGGATCGTCCGTGCTGAGCAACCGGTCACATGCGGCCGAAGTCTGCTCCGCCGCCTGGATCGCTTCGGCAAGGCGCCCGCCAGCCCGGTAGGCGCTTGCCAGCCGAATGCGGCACAGCAGCGAGTCCGGGTGGTCGGGCCCGAGCGCCTCCGTCAGGTACCCAAGGGCCCGTTCCAGGCTGAGAATTGCTAGGTCCCGCTGGCGCGCCCGTTGCTGAGCGAAACCAAGGTCCGAGCGCGCCGCCGCCGTCGCAGCGCTGTCGGCGCCGAGGACTCGCTCCAGGCTCGCGACCACCTGCTCGTGACCAGCGAGAGCCTGGCTGACCTTGCCCATCTTCAGCCTGGCCCAGGCCAGGTCGTTCCGCGCGGCCAGTGTGACGACGTCATCTTGGCCCAGTGCCTGCTCCGCGACGGCGAGGTTGTCCGCCAGGATCTCGACGGCTTCGCTGCTCCGGCCAGTAATTGCGTAGGCGCGGCCGAGGCGAGAGCGCGGGGCCATCGTCGCGCGGTCGCCAGACCCGCGTTCCAGTGCTTCAGCGACGTCCCGTTCGAACTCTGCCATCTGCCGCGCGAGGGTCGCAGGCGAGGTCGGGCGGCTGAATGGCCACCTGCTCCCCTCCATACAGCGTCTCTCCGTCCTCGCGTTCCGGCGGCGAGCGCACTCGCTAGGGCAGGGCGAACGGCAGCGAAAGTCCGTCCAGCGCGTGCGAGCACGGGCAGGCACGGTCGAGCGGCAGGTCCTGGATCGCCTGGAGGAGCACCTCACGCAGTCGCGTCACGTTCGCCGCGAAAACCCGGAACACCTCTTCGTGGGTGACGCCCTCACCCTCCTCGACACCCGCGTCGGTGTCCGTGACCAGCGTGATCGTGGTGTAGCAGAGGGCGAGCTCGCGAGCCAGGACTGCCTCGGGGTACCCGGTCATGCCGACCAGCGTCCAGCCTTGTCTGGCGTACCAGCGCGACTCGGCCCTGGTGGAAAAGCGCGGGCCCTCGATGACGACCAGCGTTCCGGATTCCACGGGCTCCCAGCCGGTCGTCCGTGCCGCATTCACCGCCACATTCCGGCCGACCGGGCAGTAGGGATCCGCGAACGCCACGTGGACGGCTCCGCCTTCGTCGTAGAAGGTCTGCCTGCGCCCGGAGGTCCGGTCGACGATCTGATCGGGCACCGCCAGGGTGCCAGGACCATAGTCCTGCGTCAGCGATCCCACAGCACTGGGCGCGAGGATCTGCCGAACGCCGACAGAACGCAGCGCCCAGAGGTTGGCCCGGTACGGGATCCGATGCGGCGGGAAGCGGTGATCGCGGCCATGCCTCGGCAGGAACGCGATGCGCTTGCCCGCGAACTCGCCAATGACCAGCGGATCGCTCGGCCATCCGAAGGGCGTCTCAATCGACACCTCGTCGGCAACGTCAAGGAACTCATAGAACCCGGAACCGCCGATAACGCCGATCTCTGCCAAGTCGCTCACGCGGCAAATGTACCGGCGCGAGCACCTCAGGTAGCGGTCGACGCCGCCACGGACGAGGACTTCTTGTCCCCGGACCCGGAGCCCGACCCCGAGCTGCTTGATTTCCCGGAGTCGCTTGATTTCCCGGACTCGCTCGACTTGCCAGAGTCGCCCGACTTCCCGGAGTCGCCCGACGAACTCGACGATTTGCCGGAATCCGAGCCGACGGACGAGCTATCCGACGAGGACCCGTTGGCCGCGCCGTCCTTGCCAGCGGGCACGGTGCTCGACCCGTTCCGGCTATCGGTGCGGTAGAAACCTGAGCCCTTGAACACGATGCCGACCGGCGAGAAGACCTTGCGTAGCTTGCCGCCACAGGCACTGCAGACGGTCAGCGGGTCGTCTGTGAACCGCTGCACGACCTCGGAGCGGTCTCCGCAATCGGTGCAGGCGTACTGGTACGTCGGCACGTATTCCTCCCTCTGCGGCGTTAGCACTCGCCGCCGTCAACTGCTAAAGGTAGCAACGGCTAGCGGAGCCTGCAGATTCCTTCCCCTGGCAGCGCGGCCGCGCGGACCGGCTGATCGTGCTCACCAGCCGGGACCTTCTCGACCAGCTCGCCCTCGTGGAGGAGAGCCACGGTCATGATCGACGCGCCTACCCTAGCCAGCGCCCGGTCGTAGCTGCCGCCGCCGCGACCCAGCCGCCTGCCGCCGCGGTCGACGGCCAGCGCAGGCACGATGACCAGGTCAGCGCTTGTGATCGCGGTCACGCCTCGGCGTCGCTCGGTCGGTTCCAGCATGCCTCGCAGACCGGGCGCGAGCGAATCCGGGCCCTCGTACGAGGCCCAGTCCAGGTCACCGTCAGCCCGCAGCACCGGCAGGAGCACATATGTCCCGCGTTTCCAGAGTGCGAACAGCAGGCCGCGGGTCTCGGGCTCGGCGCCCATCGACACATAGCCGGCCACCGTCCCGGCCATCTGCATCTCGGGCAGGCCGAGCACGGCATCTCGCACCTGACGGCCGGCGGCCGCACGCTCCTCGGCCGACATAGCGCGGCGACGGGCCAGCACGCTAGCGCGCATCGCCGCCTTGGCTCCAGTCAGGCCAGCCGCACCGGTCGGGCCTGCCGCACCAGCCGGGCCTGCCGCACCGGTCGGGCCTGCCGCACCAGCCGGCCCGGCGCCGGCAGCCTGGTTTGGTTGCCAAGACTGGGGCACGTTTAGCCACGCCGACGGCAACTCGCTGGCCGGTGAGGACTCATCAGGATGCTCAGGCGTCCCGGCAGTTCCAGGCGACCCGGCCGATTCCGACAAAGCAGGCTCATCGGAAAATCCGGCTCTGCCGGGCTCCTGATCTTCCGTGCCTGTACCGTGCACGAGTCCTCCAGCTCGCTAGCTAAGGTTCTCAGCATGGCTCACTCACCGCCCGTCAACAAAGCGGTCATCCCGGCTGCCGGCCTGGGCACCAGGTTCGTACCTGCGACCAAGGCCATGCCTAAAGAGATGCTGCCGGTGATCGACAAGCCGGCTATCCAGTACGTCGTCGAAGAAGCGGCCGCGGCCGGCCTTACCGATGTACTGATGATCACCGCGCGCAGCAAGACCAACATCGAGGACCACTTCGACCGGAACATCGAGCTCGAGGAGGTCCTGGCCGCCAAGGGTGACGACGCGGGCCTCGCCAGCATCCGCGCGTCGAACGACCTGGCCGCCATGCACTACGTCAGGCAGGGCCAGGCACTCGGCCTCGGCCACGCCGTCCTGTGCGCCGCCGACCACGTGGGCAACGAGCCGTTCGCCGTCCTGCTCGGTGACGACTTCATCGACGCGCGCGACAAGCTGCTGCAGCGCATGATCGAGGTCCGCCAGCAGTACGGCGGCAGCATCGTGGCGCTGATGGAGGTCGAGCCCGAACAGGTGTCGTCGTATGGCGTCGCGTCCATCAAGCCAACCGATTCCGACGACGTTGTCGCGGTCACCGACCTGGTGGAGAAGCCCCCCGTCGGTGAGGCGCCCTCCAACTGGATCGTGGTCGGCCGCTACGTGTGCGACCCGTCGATCTTCGACGTGCTGCGCAACACCGCGCCCGGCCGCGGTGGCGAGATCCAGCTCACCGACGCGCTGCGCACGCTCGCGCGCACCGACCGCACCGACCGCGACCGCACCGACCGCGACCGCTCCGGCCGCGACCGGGGCGACCGCACCAATGGCGATGGCGGCGGCGTGCACGGCGTACTGTTCCGCGGCCGCCGCTACGACACCGGCAACAAGCTGGATTATCTGCGGACGCAGATCAAGTTCGCGTGCGACCGCCCCGACATCGCGCCGGAGTTCGTGCCGTGGCTGCGCCACTATCTGCAAACGCTGGGGCCGGCCGGCGAGTAATGGATTCTGTCGAAACTTATCTCGGCGACATCATGGCGGCGATCCGGCCGCTGCCGCCGCGTGAGCTGGCGCTCGCGGATGCGCTCGGCGCAGTCCTGGTCGACGACGTCACCGCGCGCTGGCCGCTGCCGGCGTTCGACAACTCGGCCATGGACGGTTACGCGGTCCGCGCCGCCGACGTCAGCACTGCCAGCGCGGACAGCCCCGTCGTGCTCGCGGTAACTGGCGAGATTGCGGCGGGCGACACTGGCAGACACGACCTCGTTCCCGGCACCGTCATCCGGATCATGACCGGTGCGCCGGTGCCGGCCGGTGCCGACGCCGTCGTTCCGGTGGAGCAGACCGACGGCGGCACCGACCACGTGGCAATCCACGCTGCGGTGCCGGAAGGGGCATCGATCCGGCTAACCGGCGGTGACGCGCACCCTGGCGACGTCCTCCTGACGGCCGGAACGAGGCTCGGCGCCGTCCACCTCGGCCTCCTCGCCGCGGCCGGTCACGGCGCCGTCCAGGCCAGGCCCAGGCCGCGGGTCACGGTCATCTCCACCGGCAACGAGCTGGTCGAGCCCGGCACTGAGCTCATCCCCGGCCAGATCTGGGAATCGAACGCGACGATGCTGGCCGCCGCGGCGCGCGAGGCCGGCTGCCCGGCGCGGCGGCACCCGATCGTGCGTGACGACACCGAAGCCGTCCTGGCTGCAATCCGGGACGCGATTGCCGACGCCGACCTGCTCATCACGACCGGCGGGGTCAGCATGGGCGGCGAGCACGACGTCGTGAAGGCCGCACTAGCGACGCTCGGCACCGTCACGTTCCGCAAGGTCGCGATGCAGCCCGGCATGCCCCAGGGATTCGGCACCGTCGGGCCGGCGGGCACGCCGATCTTCACCCTGCCGGGTAACCCGGTCAGCGCGTACGTCTCGTTTTGCCTGTTCGTCCGTCCCGCCCTCGACGCCCTGCAAGATTCAGAACAGCAAAAATCACAACAGCAAGATTCAAAACGGGAACGGGGTAAGCCTGCGCAAGCCGTGCTCACCGAGCCGGTGCGGTCTCCAGCGGGGAAGCGCTCGTTCCTTCGCGGCACGTTCATGCGCCGCGAACTCGACCGTCCCATTGGGCTCGTCACCCCGGTCTCCGGCCAGGCCTCACATCAGCTCGCCTCGCTGGCGAAGGCGAACGCGCTAGTCCTCGTTCCCGAGCAGGTCACCTCGCTGGACGCGGGCGAGACCGTGGACGTGCTGGAGCTGCCGTGACGCAAAGCCCTCTCACACACCTCGACGCCGCCGGCCAGGCTCGCATGGTCGATGTGTCCGGCAAGGACGTGACCGCACGGTCGGCGACGGCTACCGGCACGGTGCTGCTGTCAGCTGCGGCCGTCGCGGCGCTGCGCAGCGGTGACGTCCCCAAAGGCGACGCGCTCGCGGTCGCCCGCATCGCTGGCATCCAGGGCGCTAAGCGCACGCCGGACCTCATCCCGCTCTGCCATCCGATCGGGCTGCACTCGGTCACCGTCGATCTCGAGGTCGCCGATCACGGCGTGCTGATCACGTGCACCGCGCGGACAGCCGACCGGACCGGCGTGGAGATGGAGGCGCTGACTGCCGTCTCGGTCGCCGCGCTCGCGCTGATCGACATGATCAAGGCCGTTGATCCGGCCGCCGTGATCACCGACGTCCGCGTCGAGGAAAAGACCGGTGGCAAGACCGGTAGCTGGCACCGGCCGTGATGCGGGCACTGGCGGTTACCGTCTCCAATCGCGCCGCCGCCGGCGTGTATGAGGACAGATCCGGTCCCGTCCTGGCCGACCTGCTCCGCGTGGCTGGCTGCGATGTCGACGGGCCGGTCGTAGTGCCGGACGGCGCAGCGGTCGAAGCGGCCCTTCGGGACGCGATCGCGGCAGGTTACGACGTCGTGGTCACGACGGGCGGGACCGGGCTGACGCCGGGCGACCAGACGCCGGAGATGACGCGCCTCGTGCTGGACCGGGAGATACCTGGCATACCTGAGGCGATCCGCGCGGCTGGCGTCGCCGCCGGGGTGCCGTCCGCGGTGCTGTCACGCGGCGTGGCCGGGCTTGCGAGCACCACGTTGATCGTGAATCTGCCGGGGTCGACAGGCGGCGTGCGGGACGGCATGGCAGTACTCGCAGGTCTGCTGCCGCACGCGGTCGACCAGGTGCGTGGCGGCGATCACCCCCGGCCCGTGGCCGGCTGACTCGTGAACACGCGGGTGTGGCGGCCTCGGATTGCGGCGCAGACCCTCATTGCGGCCCAGTCACCGCCAAGCCGCCAATCCGACACATTCAGTATTCAGCTGGTTTCGTCTCGCGACCCGATAGCGCAGCATGCCGCCCTCACGCGATGATGGAGCCGTGGCACGCTCGCGCGGATGGGTGACGCTGACCGAGCCGGCACTGCTTGATGCCCCGGTCAGCCTTCGCCCGATAAAGGTAAAAGACGCCGCCATCTGGCGCGATACCAGGGTGCGTAATGCTTCCTGGCTGCGCCCGTGGGAGCCGACGAACCCCGAAACGCCGCTCTACCGGTCCAGCCTGGGCCCGTACGTGGCGATGGCACGGACGATGCGGCGCGAAGCCCGCCAGGGCCTCGCGCTGCCGTGGGTGGTGACCTATGACGGCGAGTTCGCCGGGCAGCTGACGATCGGCAGCATCGTGTGGGGGTCAGCCCGGTCTGCTCAGGTCGGTTACTGGATCGACGAGGCGTTCGCCGGCCGGGGCGTGATCCCGACTGCGCTGGCACTGGCGCTGGATCAGTGCTTCTTCGGCGTGGGCCTGCACCGGGTCGAGGCGACGATCAGGCCGGAGAATCTGGCCAGCCGTCGCGTGGTGGAGAAGCTCGGCTTCCGCGAGGAGGGTCTGCGGCGGCGCTGCCTGCATATCGACGGGGCCTGGCATGACCACATCTGCTATGCGCTGACAGTCGAGGACGTGCCGAACGGGCTCATGCCCCGGTGGCGCAGCATGGTCAGCTCGCGGTTGCGGGCCGGCTGATGTCCTGCTGATCCGAGCACCGCAGCGAAAACGCCGCCGCGCACCATGATCACGGAAACTCCGGGCTAACGCCGATCTCGCGACACACCGGGCCGAATGCTCGTCAACTCGGCCGCCGACCTTTACCGTGCGTGACGTGGCCACTGCCGATTCGCTACCTTGCGCGACGCGCTATCTAGCGACGGCACGACATGTCACGTGTTGCCCGGCGTGCCTGGCCGCTCGATGCGTGGCGGTCCCGTGAGCAGCTCGTTCCTCTATCTCGCCATCGTCGCCGTCTGGGCGTTCGTGCTGGTGCCACGCTGGCTGCGCCGGCAGCAGGCGCAGCCGCAGGTAGAGGTGGACGTCGAGGTCGATGTTGAGGTCGACGTCGAGTTCGGCTATGACGCCGACCCGCTGCAATACGACGAGGCCCACGACGTGGACGCACACGCTCGCCATTCCCCGGCGCCACTGCCGCGGTCGCGCGTCCTGCAGGCTCGCCGACGGCTGCTCACGATGCTGCTGCTGCTGACCGCGGTGGCCGTGGGCTGCACAGTGCTGAAGGTCACCTCGTGGTGGGTGTGCATCCCGCCAGCAGGATTGCTCGGCGGTTATCTGCTGCTTCTGCGCGAGGCCGCGATCGCCGATAGCGATCAAGCGCGCCGGCGCGCGGCCAGGGATCTGCGAGTCCAGGTTGCCCGCGAGCGCGCGGACGCGGCTGCGATGGAACGCGAGGAGGAGCCGTCCGCCCAGATCATCGACATCTCGGCCAGAGTCGGCGACCAGCTCTACGACCAGTACGCCGACGCCACTGTGCGCGCCGTCGGCGACTGACGACGCGGCAACGGCGCTAGCGACCCCGTTCCCTTGCCTTAATCGGTGCGGCGCGGCTGCCGCCGGAGACTGTCGGACAAGTCCGCGGCCAGGCGGGCGATCTCCGGTTCGGTCAGCGTCGCGATGCCGATCCGGATGCCGGGCGCCGACGCGATGCGGAACCGCTCTCCCGGCGCGACAGCCCAGCCGCGATCGAGGAGCGCTGACGCGGCGCCTGCTTCGTCAGCGACCGGGACCCAGATGGCCAGGCCGGATCTGCCGGTTGCCGGGATGGCGCGCGCCGCGAGCGCGCTGATCAGCTGCTCGCGGCGCTGGGCGTACGCTGCGGCGGCGCGCCCGAGCAGTCCCCCGACAGTCGGGTCCTGCCAGAGCTCGGCCACGGTCTCCTGCAAGAGGTAGCTCACCCAGCCGGTCCCGAGCGCCTGCCTGCCCTCCACCCTGGCAATGGTCACGGCGTCTCCGGCCACGACGGCGAGCCGTAGATCGGGACCCAGCGATTTAGACACCGACCTGACGGCGGCCCAGCGCGAACGCCCGGCGGTAACGGTGACGGCGGAGGCCCCAGCTACCTCGGCCGCGTGATCGTCCTCGATGACCAGCAGATCGGGAGCACCCGCCAGCACACCAGCAAGGTCGGCGGCGCGCGCGGCGTCCCAGGCCGCGCCGGTCGGGCTCTGCGCTCGCGGTACGAACACGACGGCCCGGCAGCCGGCGGCGATCGCGCGCGCCAGCGCATCGGGCCGGACGCCAGCGTCGTCCACGCTCATCGGCACGGCCGCCAGGTCCAGCGCGGTGAGCAAGTCAAACAGCGGCGGGTACCCAGGATCCTCGACCGCGACCCGGTCGCCGGGGCGCAGCCAGGCCGCAAGGATGCGCTCGACGCCGTCCAGCGCGCCGCTCACCACAGCCAAGTAGGCCGGGTCGATGCCATCGGCTGCGAGCCTGTCGCTCGCGAGTCTGGCCAGCCGGGGCGAGACCGGCGAGTCCCCGTAGAGGCGCGGCGAGATCGTGGCGTCCGTGCTGCGGCGCAGTCCCGGTAGCGGCGGCAGCAGCAGCGGGTCCGGTGATCCGCTGAGCAGGTTGCGAGCGCCCGCGGGCACGGTGAGCGACGGCCGGGGCGCCGTCGGCGGCGAGCCGGTGATCCGGGTACCGGCCCGCCGGTGTCCGCGCGCAATGCCCTTGAGACGCAGGTCGCGATAAGCGGATGCGACGGTGGCCGGGCTGAGACCGAGTTCGGCAGCCAGGAGGCGGACAGGCGGGAGCGCCTCGCCTGGGCGCAGGCGGCCATCACGGACCGCCGTCTCCACGTCAACGGCAATCTCGCTCGCGTTGCGCCCGGCGGGCAAGTATTGTGTGGGCATAATAAGTCTTATGTACTGTAACATAATCGGAGACAGAGGTCAGTTGTGACGATGCTCGATCCGGAGCTCTGCGGCAGGCATGTGCGGCTCGAGCCGCTTCAGCCACGTCACCTGGCGGGCCTGGTCGCAGCCTCCGCCGGAGATCCGGACCTGTACCGGATGAGCAAGGTCCCGGTCGGCGACGCCGAGGTCGCCAAGGCCATCGAGGTCGCCAGCGCCGCCCGCCGGGCGGGAACGGCGGCGCCGTTCGCCGTGATCCGGCTCGCCGATGAGGTCGTGATCGGGTCGACGCGCCTGTTCGACCTGGACTGGTGGGCCTGGCCGCCAGGACACCCCCGGCACGGCCACGACGGTCCGGACACCTGCGAGATCGGGCATACCTGGCTGACCAAGTCGGCGATCCGTACCGGTGCGAATACCGAGATGAAGCGGCTCATGCTCACCTTCGCGTTCGAGACCTGGGAGGTGCAGAGCGTGTGCTTCCACACCGACGCCCGCAACGAGCGCTCTCGCCGCGCGCTCGGCCGCATCGGCGCCCGATACGAGGGCATCCTGCGGGCTCACCGCCTCGCGGCCGACGACCAGCCGCGGAACTCGGCCAGGTTCTCCATTACGGCCACCGACTGGCCAGCAGTCCGGGCCCATCTCGACGAGCTGAGCCAGGACCGGCTGCTGGCCGGCTGACCGGCCGCCGGTCTCGTTAGCGCAGGCCTATTCCATCGCCCAGAGCGAGGAGTGCCCCGCATTTGCTACGCTGACTGGCGTTCCAGGGGCTGTAGCGCAGTCCGGTAGCGCACCTCGTTCGCATCGAGGGGGTCAGGGGTTCAAATCCCCTCAGCTCCACTGGTTTGATCGGCCGGCCGCGACCGTTTCGAGTCGTCAGGTCCCGGTTGGTGGCGCGCTCATCGCTGCCGCCAGGAACGTGATCGCCCAGCGCCGGGCTGCCTCGCCCGCTACCGGGGTCATGCAGCCCGGGGTGGGCTGGTTGTAGACCTCGACGCGGTCCACAGCCACCACGGCGAGGATCCCCCGCATCCGGAACCAGAGCTCCTCGGGGGAAAGGCCGGGCAGTGCGCGCCCGAAGGCCGCCAGGTAGCGATCGCGGACCGTGTCCTCGGCCGGGCCGGTCCAGCTGCGCACTTCCTCAGCCGGGTCGGCGATGATCGTCACGATCAGCCGGGACGTCCGGGCGCCGCCCTCGTCGCCGGCCGGC
>DATHPF010000334.1:0-2337 GCA_035484155.1 Streptosporangiaceae bacterium | reverse complement strand
GGCCTGGTCCTATCAGCTCAACGCCGACTTCGAAGATCATGCCGAGCACGAGTACATGGCGCTCGTCGCCGAGCATCCGGAGTGGGAAGAGGAGCCCTTTACCTCGGAGTTCGAGGCCGACTACGGCAGCTTCGAATCGCTGGCCGACCTGTTCAGACAGATCGGCCACGACGAGCGAGTGCACAAGCAGGAAAGCCTGGCCCAGATGCGCGAGCCCCATTTCCGCTGAGCTCGTTCCCGCTGCGGCCCGGTTTTTCGCTGCGGCACCGGGTTTCCGGCTTGTGCGTCAGGATGCGAATCCGGCGCGGATGGCGGCTGCCTCGGCCACATGGGCGGCGGCGACGCGTGACCTGTCTGCGGGCAGTTCCAGGTCGGCCAGCTGCAACCTCACCTCGATGCTGCCGGAATCCCGGGCCGAGGCAGACGGGACGTCCAGGGCTTTGAGCAGGTGGAGCATCGGCATGTTGGAGGGCAGCACCACGGCCGTCAGCGACGTCATGCCACTCATCACCGCGACGTCCACCAGCCGCCGCAGCAGCAGTTTGCCCAGCCCTAGATGGTGCAGCGCGTCGTCTACGATCAGGGCGATCTCCGCGTCGGTGCGGCCGGCCTGGCCTTCGTACCTGGCGACCCCGGCCAGCTGCCCGGTGCTCCGGACACCGACCAGGGCGAACCGCCATTCCTCGGCGATGCCGGTGAACCGCTGGATCTCGGCCGGGCTCAGCGCGGACTTGAAGCCGAAGTAACGCCGGTAGATGCTGTCTTTCGACAGCCGTGCGTGCATCCCGGCGAGCTGCTCACCGTCGGCGAGCCGGATGGGACGGACCAGGACCCGCTCGCCGTCACGGAGCTCGAGTTCGTCAATGATCGGGGCAGCCACGAAAACACGATCGGCGTCCGCGCGGCGGAGGGTCAAGGCCGTTCCCGGCGTGCGGAACACGGCACCGCTATCAGCCGCCGGCCTCAGCTGGGCTTATCGCTGAACGGAACGAACCGGGGCCTGGCCAGGGAACGATGCCAGACTGAACCAGAGCGGCACGAGGTGGTCGATGACAGCGGAGCACCCTTGAGATGGCTGGCCAGCGAGTCGATGAGCAGCCGCTGGATGCTGCAGCCTTCCGGCAGGTTATCGGCCGGTTCATGAGCGGCGTGGTGGTGATCACCGCGACGCATCAGGGCGAGCGCCGCGGGATGACGGTGAGCGCCGTCGCGTCCCTGTCGCTTGATCCTCCGATGATCGTGACGTGCCTGAACGCGTCGAGCTCCACCCAGGAGGTCGTCCGTCGGGCTGGCGCGTTTGCGGTCAACATCCTGGCCGAGGACCAAGAACAGCTGGCCGGACTCTTCGCCCGGCCGGGCGCCGATCCGTTCCTGGATCTGCCTTGGGAACCCGGGATTACCGGCGCGCCCATCCTGGCGGGCGCGCTCGCGGTGCTTGAATGCCAGATCGCGCAGGAGGTGCCGGGCGGATCTCACCGTGTCCTGCTCGCCAACGTCGTGCGCGCCAGCGCCGGCGAGGGCTCGCCGCTGGCCTACTTCCGCGGCCGGTTTGGGCGGATTGAGCTCATCCAGGACGCCGAGACCTACCGGCGGCTCAGGGACCTCATCCTGACACGGCAGGTGAGCGCGGATGAGCGCCTGGACGTGGAGCGGCTCGCCGGCCAGCTGACGACCTCCCCTTCGGCGGTACAGTACGCGCTGACCCGGCTGGTGACCGAGAACCTGGTGATCCGGGGGGACCGGGGCCACGTGGTCAAGCCGCTTGACGTCGCCACCTCCAACGGAGTTCATGACGCGAGAAAGGCGATCGAACTCGGCGTAGTCGAGATGACGGTGGGACATCTGGGCCAAGGTCAGCTGTCCGAGCTGCGGCGACTGGCCCAGGCGACGGTCGACGTCCTCGGCCTGGTTGATCCGGACAGTATTGCCGCCTACGCGCTGGCCAACCAGGAGTTCCACCGCTTCCTGGTGGCCACCGCGGGGGTGGATGCGCTGTCCGCCGTCTATGAGCAGCTCAGCAACGCCGACCTGATCTCGCGGACGCTGCGGACCCAGGACGAGATCGAGGCCATCCTGGCCCGTGAGCATCTGGACCTCGTGCACGCCTACGAACGAGCCGACCTTGACGGCGCGCGCAAGGTCATCATCCGGCACACCGCGCACGCTAAGCAGACCATGCAGCGCGGCATCGAAAGAGCCGGTGGTCAGCTGTAAGGCCTTACCTGACCGAGCGGATCTCATCGAGAAAAAGGAGCACCGCATGCCCGGTTACCAGTCATTCTCGCTAAACGCCGTGGAGAAAGCACAGAGCTCTTCGGCCGCCGCCTACCGGGAGTT
>DATHPF010000333.1:0-4683 GCA_035484155.1 Streptosporangiaceae bacterium | reverse complement strand
GTACCTGCCGATATCGCCTCTGCAGTGGTTTTCTTGGCCAGCGACGAGGCCGACTTCATCAACGGCGCGACGCTGCTGGTCGACGGCGGCTGGAGTGCTGGCAAAGGTTACTGAAATGGCCAAGTCACAGTCTGCTTCGTCGGCGGCGATCGGCTCGCCGCGGTCGGCCACCGTGGCGCGGGCCGCAGCGACCGGAGGCGCCCGGGGTGTTCGCCGAGTGCGGCCGGCGGCGGGAGACGTTCGGCCGGGCGGAGCGGGACCGCGGCGCCGCACGAGAGTGCGGCTCCGGTGACCGAGCGTATCCGGCTCCTGGTCCTGGCGCGGCCACATGAGCGGCCGTGCAAGTGGCGGCAGGATCCGCAACCGATCCCAGCCAGGTCCGCCTGCTTCGGGACGCGATACGGTCCTGGCCAAGCACCTGCGGGTGGTGGAGAGCGTCCGCCACTGCCTCTGTCAGGGCCCTCGGCACCCTAGTGGCCATCAGCCTGGCCGGTCTCACCAGCCCTCCCCCTGGTCACGTGGCCGCGAATGGATTCACAGTAACGAGCACGTAACAATCCTCACGCGGTCCTAGGTCGGCTCATTATCTATGCCTATCATATTAAGGTATACGTAAGAGAGCTTCCGATGTGGCCCAGGTGGCGACGGAGCTTTATTTCGTCACACAAAATCACCACATCGTTACCTTAAGTAATCGACAAAGCATGGGAATCATGAGGCCGACCGCGAGTCGGGTCTCCGGCGAAGGGATTTTGAGGATGGATCCTGTTTCTAGACGCAGCTTTAGTAAGCGGGCGGCGGTATTTTCCGCGGCCACGGCGGTCCTCGTCGCCCTAGCGGCCTGTTCGAGCAGTTCCAGCTCGACAAGTTCAGGCGCCTCGACAAGTTCAAACGCAGCGGCAACTGGCTCAGCCAGTTCGAGCGGGGTAGCGCAGGCCAATGCAGCAGCCACTAAGGCCCTCGCGATGCCGACGTCAATCACGCAGACCACGCCGCTGCCGAGCAAGGCTCCCTCCGGCAAATCAATCATATTCGTCTCGAATGGTCTAGCGGCGACCGAGCGCATCGCGACCGGAGTGCACGAGGCCGCAGACGCGATCGGCTGGTCGTACTCTGAGATCCACTTCGATGCGGCGAATCCAGCGACTCTCGAGTCGGCGCTGCTGACCGCCCTGGCCAAGAAGCCGTCTGCTGTGGCAGAGGCCGGCTCGCCGCAGTCTACCTTCGGTACCAGCACGATCGCCGCCTATAAGGCAGCGAACGTACCGATCATCCTCGGCAGCGTCGCGCCCATCCAGCTCGGCGACCCGATCTACGGCACGCCGGCCGGCGCCGCGTCGGAGCAGGTGGTCGGCAAGGACCTGGCTGACTGGTTCATCGCGAATTCGGATGGCAAGGGAAAGGCGATACTCGAGAACTACACCTCGGCTCCGGTGCTGGATGTCTTTAGAGACGCGTTCATAGCCGAGGTCAAGGCGCTCTGCCCGGACTGCAGTACGAAGGTCGTCGCGGTTACGCAGGCCGACGTCGACGCGGGTACGCTGATTACGAAGGTTATCGCGGCCGCCCGAACGAACCCGAGCTACAAGTACATCTTTTTCGACAACGGGCAATTCGCTGATGGTATCCTCTCCGCGCTATCGGCTGCCGGTCTTAGCGGCCTGATTATCGGTGGTCGCAGCATCGATCCCTACGGCAAGGAAGCGATCGCCGCCGGGACGGAGGCAGTCTGGACCGGGCAGAGCTACTACCTGCAGGGAGAGGCCATCGTCGATGTCGCCCTCCGGACGATGCTCAGCGCACCCGGCTCGTCTAACAGCGACGTCATTCCGACTCAGCTGATCACGAAGGCCAACGTCTCTGAGATGACGGGTCAGTTCTACAACTTCCCGACCTCCTCTCTGCAGCAGTACGAGAAGCTGTGGAATGTGCCTACCACGAGTTGCAAGCTGACCTGTTCGTGAGGTGTGACTGATGCCAGCGGACGGGGTGAACCGTTATGATCGTGACAGCGGCAATCACCATCACGGTCCCGTAGCGGCCGCATGGGACGGCCCCGGCTCGAAAGAGCCGGGGGCATCCCCGTCGCTCGGAATTCATGCGCTGTCGAAGACATTCGCGACCAAGACCGTTCTGAATTCGTTCGAGCTCGAACTCCAGCCGGGCGAGATCCACGTGCTGCTGGGCCAGAACGGCTCGGGTAAGTCCACGCTGATCAAAATTCTGTCTGGTTACCACGTTCCTGACCCAGGAGGCAAGGTAGAGGTTGGCGGCCGCGAGCTCCATTTCGGCTCGCCAGCTAGCTCGTATAACCTCGGGTGCCGGTTCGTGCACCAGGATCTCGGCCTCGTCGAGACATCGAGTGTGCTCGACAACCTTTTCTTCGGTACTGGCTTCCCGACTACCGCAGGCATGATCCGACGTGGGACCGCCAGGAAGAAGGCGAGAGCGGCCCTCGCGGGTGTGGGGCTTGAGATCGACCCCGATGTAATGATTTCAACGCTGGCTGCCGCCGAGCGCACTGGTGTCGCAGTAGCTAGGGCACTGCTCTCCGAGGACAGCGATCGCCCCCTGGTGCTCGTTCTGGATGAGCCGACGGCGACCTTGCCGGTCAATGAGATCAACCGGTTGCTGTCCACGTTGCGGGCAACGGCCGCAACGGGCGTGAGCATCCTGTATGTCACGCATCACATAGACGAGGTGACTGATTTCGCCGACCGGGTCTCGGTGCTCAGAGACGGCGAGCTGATTGACACCTGGCCGGTGGCCAAGCTGGACCGCAAGCGGCTCATTCATCAACTCATCGGTACGGAGCTCGAGAAGGTCCAGCGCTTGGAGTCTCCGCATGCGGATACCCGTGCACACCCACCTATCCTCACGGTCAGCGACTTGCATGCGGGGCCGCTTGATGGACTGGCGCTTCAGGCGTGGTCAGGCGAGGTAACCGGCGTGTGCGGCCTCACTGGGTCCGGCCGGGAAACGATCTTGGGTGCGATCTTCGGCGCTCTGCCCCGCGAAGCCGGCGATGTTCGCGTCGATAACGAGCTTCTGCCGCCGTTGCGTACCGATGCAGCGATCCGGACCGGGGTTGCCTACCTGCCAGCCGATCGCCGCGCCAGCGGGGGCGTCATGGATATGACTGCTCAAGAGAACCTCACTCTGGTCAATTTGCGACCTTTCTGGCGGCGGCTGTTTCTACATAGGAAGCTCGAATCCGCCGAGGTTAACAAGTGGTTCGAGGATCTTGACATCCGCCCGCGTGACGGGGCAGCCGCGCCGCTGAAGACGTTCAGCGGCGGCAATCAGCAGAAGGTGCTGTTCGCAAAATGGCTACGGGAAGTCCCGAAGGTACTGTTGCTCGACGATCCGACACAGGGTGTTGACGTCGGCGCCAAGGCAGAGTTGCACCGGCACGTTCTGACCACGGCCAAAGCCGGTGCAGCCGTAATCGTGAGTTCCACCGAAGTCGAAGAGCTCGTCACGCTATGCAGCAGGGTCCTCGTGATTCAAGAAGGCAAGGTCGTCGACGAGATCACCGGTGATCGCCTCACCGCTACCGCTCTTAACAGAAGCTTCCATCTCGAATCCATCAAAGCAGGGAACGAAGGTGTGACGGATGCCTAGAGAGAGGTTCAACCTCGGCCTCGATCGATTCAGTGGTTTGTACCTCTGGGTTGTCTTTATTATCGTGTTCGGGGCCTGGATCCCGGGCCTCTTCCTGTCGATGTCCACGGTTCATCTCATTGCGTCGACGCAGGCCGTTTCCGCCATTATCGCGCTGGCCGTGCTTATCCCCTTGGTTTGCGGTCAGTTCGACCTTTCAGTCGGCGCAAATGCTAACTTGACCGGGATGGTCGCGATTGTCATCCAGCTCAAATATGGCTGGTCCCTGGGGCCCACTCTGTTGTTGTCGCTGGGTATCGGGCTCCTCGTCGGCGTGGTCAATGGGTTTATCGTCGTTCGATTGAACGTGAACTCGTTTATCGCGACTCTGGGCATGGGATCGGTGCTGTCGGCGTTCGTGTTGATTGTGACCAATTCTCAGGAGGAGGCAGTTCCGGCGTCCACCGCATGGAACAATATGACGCAGTATAAGGTCTTCGGATTCCAGGTCATCATTTATTATCTGATCGCTCTCGCATTGATCGCCTGGTGGGTACTGGAGCGCACGCCGGCCGGACGGTACATGCGGGCGGCGGGCGGCAATCCTGAAGCGGCGCGCCTCTCCGGAATCCAGGTTAACCGATTGTCGTGGTTGTCGCTCATCGCGTCGGGCGGCCTAGCGGGTCTCGCTGGCATTCTGTACACGTCGCTAACAGGACCATCGCTGACTTTCGGTCCCTCATTGCTACTGCCGGGTTTCGCTGCGGTATTCCTGGGCTCTACGCAGTTTCAACCTGGGCGGTTCAATGTCTGGGGCACAATGCTCGCGATATTCGTGCTGGCAACCGGCATTGAGGGACTGCAACTCGTCTCTGGCGCCCCGTGGATCGGTGATTTGTTTAACGGCATCGCGCTGATCGTCGCGGTTGCCCTGGCGGCGAGCCGGCAGGGGAAGCCGCTGGTCCGCAGGCGACGCCGTCCGCAATCTAGTATCGTCGATGCCGACGGCGGGGATGATCACGTTCAGGATGCGGCACAAGTGAGCCGCCGAGCATAGGTCTGGTGGCCTGAGGGGCAGCG
>DATHPF010000332.1:0-1908 GCA_035484155.1 Streptosporangiaceae bacterium | reverse complement strand
CCGACGGCGCGCAGGACTGGCCGCGGGCTGCGGTCGAGGACGCCTGCGGCCTCGGCGAGGATGTCGATGTCCTGTTTGCCCAGTCCGCGCAAGTTGAGGGTGACGCCTTCGAAGCTGGCCACGCCGGGGTTGCGGGCGGCGTTCGCTTCGGCGACGTCGAGGCAGGAGGCGGTGAAGGTGTCATCGCCGGTAGCGGCACCGACCTGGTAGAACAGCCCGTTCCAGCACGGCCACAGCGGCCAGTAGCTGCGGCCCTGTTCTGCGCCCTGCAGGACCGGTCGCAGTGTGTCCCGTGCTGCGGGCAGATCGCCGCAGCTCGCGGCGAGCCAGCCGCGCATAACGGCGATGCCGGGGTTGCGGATGGCCTCGTCGGCGTTGGTGAGCGTATCGGCGAGCCGCAGCTGGGCCGCGGCGATCTCGGTTTCGCCGCGCAAGAGCGCAACCGCGGTGCGGATAGTGATCGCGTCGAGAAGATGCAGACTGGTGCCCAGCTGGCGGCCGAACTCGATCAGTGTGCGAGCGCCGGCGTCGGCGTCATCGAGGCGCCCGAGATTGAAGTCCTGCCACATCTGCGCGCAGGAGATGCCCGGCAGCAAAACGTCGGTGGTGGCGCAGCTGGCACGAGCTTCATCGAGCAGGGCCTGGGCGTGGTCGTAGCGGTCCACGAACTGCAGCGCGGTGATCTCTTCGGCAAGGTACGGCGCGCCAGTGAGGGCACGCAGCTCACGGAAATGCCGCAAGGCCTCCTGGTGGCGTCCTTGGTTGCGGGCTGCCTCGCCAGCGGCCTGTACCGCAAGGGTGAGCGCTTCCCGGTCGCCGCTGCCGCGGGCCTGCTCGACCGCGCTGGCCGCTTCTTTGGCCGCTGGCTCGCCGGGTAGCGTCCGGGTGCGGGCCAGCGCGTATGCCGCGCCCAGCCGGACGGTGACCAGCGTGTCCAGGTCGCTGCAGCGCAGGGTCCGCTCGATCCTGGAGGCCAGGTCATGGACCCGTCCGCTCAGCCACAGCGCACGGGCGGCTTCGGTCTCGATCTGCGCCGCGAGGTTGGCGTCGTCGACGCGGGCGAGGATCTGGTCGGCGACGGTGATCGCCTGGGCGGCGTGCTGGGCCCCGCACAATACGGACAGGCAGCGACGGCTCAGGTCCAGCCACTCCGGCTGAGCGGGGCGCACGGTAGCGAAGGCGAGCGCGGCGAGTTCCCCCGCGTCGTCGGCACTGGTGCTGGCCAGGGTTTCCGCCGCGGATACCAGGATCAGGGCACTGGGAAGGTCACCTGGCGTCGCGGCCGCCCGGGCGTGGGACGCGGCGACCAGGGGCTCACCGAGCACGCTGAGGTGGTAGTCGGCCAGATGCGCGTGCAGCTGACGGGCGCGATCACCGGCCAGGGTGGCGTAGATCGTCTCCCGGACCAGGTCGTGGCCGAAGGTCAGGGCATCGGCGGACACGGTGACCAGCCCGGACTCGACGGCACCGACGAGACCGTCCGCGCCGTCGCAGCTGCCCAGGCTGGGCATCAGCGCGAATGCGTCGCGTAGCGGCAACGGCCGGCCGGCGGCCGCGACCAGCTCCACCAGCTCGCGTGCCGAACTGGACAGACCGGCGAGCCGGCGCGCCATCGCCATGACGAACTCGGCCGCCACGGCGTCGCGTTGCCCGCCTGCGGCCGAGCGCGCCAGGCTGTCGATGACCTGAGTGGCCAGGAAGGGATTGCCGCCGGTGGCATCCAGGTAGCGGCGGGTCCGCTCGTCCGGTACCCGCCCGAGCCGGTCCCGGGCTATCGCCGCCAGGTCAGACGTGGTCAGCGGCGCAAGCTGAAGATACTCGCGGCGGACGACGTCGTGGCCGGCCAGATCGATCCCGACGGGGGCGTCGCGGCTGGCAAATATCCACACTACGGACTGGCCGGCCAGC
>DATHPF010000331.1:0-2180 GCA_035484155.1 Streptosporangiaceae bacterium | reverse complement strand
CCTTCCGGCCGCGCGAGCCGGCCCGCCGGGCCTGACTCGCGCCGGGCCTTCCTGTCACACTTCCAATTCTGCCCGGTCCGGGGCGCTTTCACCGGTAGCAACCAGAGCCGCGTCTGCGGCCGCCCCGGGAGCCCCGTCAGCCCGGCGCGGCAGGAAGATGAGCGCGAGGATGGCGCTGGCCAGCGCGATGCCGCCGCAGACCCAGAGCATCGCGTCCAGGCCCTGCACGAACGCACCGCGCACCGAGTCGAGCAGCGCCGCCGAATGCAGCGCGTGCGCGACGACCACGCCCGCCACCACGCCGCTCTTGGCGGCCGCCGCGGCTGCCGCGGGCAGGCCGGTCACGACCAGGTGGCTGCGGTACACCGAGGCGAGCACGGTACCGAGGACAGCGACCCCGATGGTGGCACCGACCTGGCGCATCGCGGAGATCAGGGCCGAGCCCGAGCCGCTGCGCTCGGCGGACAGGGCGGACAGCGCCGCGTTCATCGTTTGCGGCATCGCCAGCCCGAGGCCGAGGCCGAACAGGGCAAACCACGCGGCCGTGAACCCGGTGCCGCTGGCGACCGTGGTCGTGGCGCCGAACCCGAGCGTCATGGCCATGAGCGCGAAACCGACCGTGACCAGCAGCTTCGCGCTGGCCAGCGGCGCGCGCATCGTCCCGTCGGCCGTCTTGCGCGGTGAGGCCAGGCGGGTGCCGACGATCATGCCGATCACCATGCCGCCGATCATTGGCAGCAGCCGCAAGCCGCTGCCCATCGCGTTCACGCCGCGCACCTCCTGGAAGTACTGCGGCATCGCGAAGAAGATGCCGAACAGCGCGAACGAGACCATCGTCGACAAGATGGTGCCCCAGGTGAAGCCGGCCGACCGGAACAACCGGAGCTCGACCAGCGGACGTACCTTGACCCGACCACCCGCGCGAAGGTTTCCGGCATCGTCTCCGTCCATACCCGGCCGGTTGCGTCCGGTCAGCCAGCGCTCCCAGGCCACGAAAACGGCCAGCACCGCCGCCCCGGCGGCGATGGTGCCGAGCGCCGCGGCGTCCGTCCAGCCGTCCTGGCCCGCCTTGATGAACCCGTAGGTCAGCCCGGCCAGCCCCGCGCTGGACAAGATCACGCCCAGGACGTCCACGCCGGGCCGCTGCGCACTGCGCGATTCGGGCAGCAGGATCGCGACCGCGATCAGGGCCAGCGCGACCACGGGCACGTTGATCAGGAAGACCGAGCCCCACCAGAAGTGGTCGAGCAGGTAGCCGCCGACGATCGGGCCGATCGGGAAGCTGATGAAGGTGGCCGACGCCATCAGCGCGATCGCCTTCTGCCGCTCCTCCGGCGCGAACAGCACCGGGATCACGGCCAGCGACAGCGGGAAGATGGCCGCGGCGCCGAGGCCGAGCACCGCCCGGGCGGCGATCAGCTCGCTGGTGCTGGTCGCGTACGCGCACGCCGCCGAGCTGACCCCGAACAAGACGAGCGCGACGAGCAGCACCTTCTTGCGCCCCAACCGGTCGCCGAGCAGGCCCGCGGGCAGTATGGCGGCGGCCAGCACCAGGCTGTACGCGTCCGAGATCCACTGCAGGTCGCTGGCCGAGGCGTGCAGGTCGGTCGCGATCGTAGGCAGCGCCAGGTTAAGCACCGTCAGGTCGAGCCCGACGACCAGCACACTCGCGGCGATCGCGATCAGTGCCCACCACTTGCGGGCCGGGTTCTCCGCCATGACATTCACATCCCTTCGGCAGCTACATCCTTTTGGGAGTCACTGTCAAAAGTATGCATCCATCATTTAGGAGTGTCAATCACAAATTTGCCCGGCCGCGAGCGTCCCGTGGACGGTAACGAATCACTTAGCCCAAGCCGTCGGCCGCTTCAGCTGCGGCAGGTGGTGCAGGACAGCCATTCCGCGTAGGACCGGCCGTCGCCCAGGCTGGTTCCGCGCCGCTAGGAAGGAGCCAGCGCACTTCCAGGGTCCGCAGTCCTTCGATGACAGAGCTCCCCGGCACGGCCGGGGAGCTCTGTCATCTGCGCTCTTAGACGCCTTCGACGGCCTGGATGCGTCCGGACCGGACCGCCTTGACGAACGCCTCGTAGTCTTGCTCGTTCTGATCGGCGTAACGCTGCGAGAAGTCGGTGATCGACTTGTCGAACGCGTCGCTGGCGCCCAGGTAGGCGGCCATGGCG
>DATHPF010000330.1:0-1524 GCA_035484155.1 Streptosporangiaceae bacterium | reverse complement strand
TGGGTACCCGGTCAGTTGCCCGGGACCGTGCCAGGTGATCTTGCCGCCGCGGTCCACGTCGATGACCGGCGCCCCCGGGTCGCCGAACGGCCGGTCCGACACCGCGGTCCGCTTGCCGGCCGTGTACACGGGCTCGTGCTGAAGCAGCAGGCAGCAGTCGGGAACCTCGTCGGCCATGCGCCGGGTGTGCACGCGTCGCTGCAGATTCCAGCCCGTGCGGTACTCCACCGGATCGGCGCCGAAATCGAGGTAGACAAGCTCACTCACTTTTCCCAGCTTACGCCTGCCGCAGCGCAGGCATGCTAGGTCCGCCGCGCACGTAACGCGCGGTCAGCCTGCAGATAGCGCGCAGGCTGAAGGGGCACGATGAGGCCGTGATAGATGTGGCTGAGTCGCGCCGAATGAGCCGAGGCGAACGGCGGGAGCTAGCCAGCTGCCTGGCCGAACTCGACGAGCCATCTCGGGACCAGCAACAACCTCCGGACAGCCCTTCAGGCCTAACCTGTGCCCAGCGCAGAATGAAGAAATGATCGATGAGGCTGAACTACGCCGGATGAGCCAGGATGAGCGACGTCAGCTGGCCCATGCCCTGGCCGTCCTTGACAGAGCGCATCCGCTGACCGATCCCCGGCTGCGGCGCCGCATGCGGTTCGGCCTGCTGCTCCTGACGGGGTGCTGTATCGCCCTGGCCGGGTGGATCGCGATCCTCATCCTGACCCTGCCCGGGCACTACACCTCGGCCGACTGGCAGACCGTATGGGTCGGGCTGGACCTCGCTGAGCTGGCCGGGTTCGCCGCGACGGGCTGGGCGGCATGGCATCAGCGCCAGATCGTCACCTTCTTCATGATCATCACGGGGACGCTGCTTGTGTGTGACGCGTGGTTCGACGTGGCGTTGAGTTACGGCTCGAACGAGTTCACGACGAGCATCATCTCGGCGCTGCTGGTCGAGCTTCCGCTCGCTTTCTTGCTGTTCGCCAGCGCGCGGCGCCTGGTCCGAGCGACCATCCAGATCGTGATGGAGCTGAGTGGTATCGCTGGGCAAGCGCCGCCGCTGTGGCGCGTGCCGCTGTTCGCGGACGGGCTCGAGGAGTGTTTGCCCACCGGGCTCAGGTCGCGAGCCGGGGATGTCACAGCAGCCGGACACTCCTCGTCTTAGGGATCAGAAGATCCAGAGGAGACAACCGTGGACCCGAGCGATTACACCGAGTACCGTCCGCTGATGTTCTCGATCGCCTACCGGATGACCGGCAGCGTGAGCGACGCCGAGGACATCGTGCAAGAGGCCTTCCTGCGCGCCCGCAAGGACGCCGAGGTCGAATCACCCAAGGCATACCTGGCCACGATCACCACCCGGCTGGCCATCGATCACCTGCGCTCGGCCCGCGTCCGCCGCGAGTCTTACGTCGGGACCTGGCTCCCCGAGCCGCTCATCGGGAACGGCGTGCCTGACCCGGCCGAACTCGCCGAGACCTCCGACTCCCTGTCGATGGCCTTCCTGGTGCTGCTGGAGAGCCTGGCCCC
>DATHPF010000329.1:0-20597 GCA_035484155.1 Streptosporangiaceae bacterium | reverse complement strand
CGCAACCTGCCAATCAGGGCCGCCGGCCTCACCTGCCTGATCCTGGAGTGGCTGAGCCTCGGCGCGAAACAACTGGTGCCGCACGCCGATAGCCTGCCCGGATTCCTGCTGCCCTGGCAGCTACTGCAGCATCTGCCCGTGCTGTCGGCGATGGTGCCGGACCGGCTCTGCATCCTGGCGGACGCCGCCGCCGCCGTCGTCCTGGCGTTCTCGCTCGACCTGGCCCGCCGCGAAGGCCGGCCGTTCGGCAGCACCCAGCTTGGCGGCATGATCGCAACCGGCGTTGCCGTCCTCGCGCTGGTGCCGGTAATACCCGCGCCGTACCACTATTTCGGCGTCGGCCATCCGCCGACAGGCTGGCGGGCGACGTTCGCTGCGCTGCACCTGGCCCCGAACGACCCGGTCCTCATCGCCCCGTTCCCGTGGGAGGGCGCCACCCAGGTGATGCGCTGGCAAGCGGTGACGGGGGAGCCCGCCACCATGATCGGCGGCGACTTCATCGCGGCCGGGGCGCCCGGCAACCAGAACAGGGCCGGGCGAGCTGGCCTGACGGCCACCACGATCTACATGGACGACCTGTACCTGGGCGAGCCCGGCGTTGCCCCGTCGACGGCGCAGATCCACGCCGACCTGGGGACGATGAAGCCTGCCGCGGTCGTCGCCGACACCTCGCCCGGTACGCCGCTCGGACGCTTCCTGATCCGGCTGTTCGGCCCGCCGACCACTCAGATCCACAGCGTCCTCGGCTGGCGGCTGGCCCGCTAGGCGCCACTCGGCTGCGTGTCCTGGCCAGATTCGGGGAGAGGGAGCACTATCGGTGTCCAGCGCGGTTGAGACCAGGATCATAGCGGCCGGCGACGGGCGCGAACTATGCGTGGAGATGGCCGGTGAACCCGACGGAAAGCCGATCTTGGTCCACGCTGGCGAGCCGATGTCACGCCGCCTGTACGGCGGGTGGATCGCCGACGCCGAGGACAAGGGCATCCGGCTGATCGGCTATGACCGCCCTGGCTACGGCGGCTCGACCGCGCATCCTGGCTATACCGTGGCGGCGGAAGCACAGGACGTCCGGGCCATCGCTGAGGCACTCGGGCACGACCGGCTTGGCATCTGGGGCATCTCCGGGGGCGGCCCCTACGCTTTGGCATGCGCGGCCTTGCTCCCCGACGTGACGGTCGCTGCCGCGGCGGTGGCGTCGCTTGCGCCCTGGGGTATCGAAGGCTTCGACTTCTTCGCCGGGATGGGCGAATCCAACGTTGAGGCCTTCAAGTTGTTCTTCTCCGACCCGGAGGACTCTCGCCGCGATCTGCGCGAGGGCAGGGAGGAGATTCTCGCGGCCACGCCGGAGCAGTTCGCTGAAGATCTCAAGAGCCTCCTCTCGCCCGTCGACGCCGAGGCCCTGACGGGCGACCTGGCCCGCTGGCTCACTGAAACCCACAAGGTCGCCCTCGCCGCAGGCGACCAGGGCTGGTGGGATGACGGAGCAGCGAAAATGACTAGCTGGGGGTTCGATCTCCGCGACATCCGGGTGCCCGTCAAGGTCTGGCACGGCCGCGAGGACCGGTTCGTTCCCGTGCAGCACGGGCAGTGGCTAGCCGCCGGCATCCCGGGCGCGGAGGCTGATATCAGCGACCGCGACGGCCATCTCACCATGATCGGCCGAATCGGGGAGATCCACGACTGGCTCCTCCAGCACTTTTAGCGGCGCTGCCAGAGCGTCACGCTAATGCCGCGGAAGTGCCGGCTGGCGATCAGCCGGAAGCTGGTCGCCAGCGTCGCGCTCTCCTGCTTGAGCGCGGCCGGAGAGAGCTGCTGGGATGGACGCTCGCCGATGACCCAGATCCGCTGTCGGTCAAGCATCAGCGGGATCGTCGCCGCCACGGACTTGTCCGTGCCGCGGAAGTTGCCGTCCTGCCTGGGCGAGATGGCCTCGGCGAAGTCGGTGACCTTGCGGAAGTCGGCCGGATAGCCGAGCTCGGCCTTGCGGAACAGCGTGCCGAAATACAGCACGCCGTCGCCCTGGCGGGCGTGCGCGGCCACGTAGCGCGACGGTCCGCCGAAGTCGTACGCCCGGCTTTGCGGCGTGCGGATGCGCTCCTGCGGCCCGAGCTGCAGAACCAGCGCCAGCACGCAGATGGCTATGCCCGGCACCCAGATCAGCGTGCGCCAGCGCTCCTCCCGGGCCAGCCACTGCCCGATCCGGTAAGCGCCCGCGCCGGCCAGCAGCGCGGCTCCGGCCTCGCTATAGAGCACATAGCGATCGATGTACAGCGGCGGCAGCACCCGCGACTCGACGAGTAGCAGCAGGGCAGGAACGACCAGGAGCGGCACCGCCACCGACGGGAGCGAGATGCCGCCCCGCCACCACGCGGGCTCGGGGTTCGCCGCTGGGCCAGCAGGGCGGCCCGCGCCAGCGGGGCGTGACGGGCCGGCCGGGCCAGTGCCGGGGCGTGCCGGCCAGGCAGGTCCGACGGGCAGGACGGCAATGACGGCACACACCAGCAGGAGCAGGGCCAGGAGAGTGGTTGCGCCGAAGTAGTCGTGAAAGAGCGTCTTGATCGCGCCAACGCCGGGCCGGCCGAGGAATGAGATCGCGGCGCGCTCGGTGACGCTGAGGGCCAGGAGCGGCAGCACCAGGACGCCAGCCCCGCACGCGGCGGCTGCCCAGTGCCAGCAGGCCCGGCGGCCGTAACGAGCCAGCAGCACGGTGACGGCATGCGCCGCCAGCACGAGCAGGGCCATCTCGTTGAGGTAAGCGCTGATCGTGACTAGACCTGCGTAGACCAGCCAGCGCGGCGCGGCCCTGCTGGTGCTCTGCGGTGTCTCGGCCTCCATCGCGTGCAGCAGGGCCAGCGTGGCCAGCCCGACGCCCGCATAGACCAGCGCGTAAGAGCGAGCTGTCTGCGCGTAGTAGGTGATCGTGGGCGTCAGCACCATGATCAGGCCGGCGAACAGTGCCGCCCAGCCCGAGCCCGTCAGCCGCCGGGCCAGGATCGCGACCACGGCCGCGCCCACTGCCATGGCGATGACTGACGGGATGCGCAAGACGGCAGGACTGCTGCCGATCACCACCCAGCCATGCATCAGGAGGTAGTAAAGGCCGTGCACGGCATCGACGTGCCTGACCAGATGGGCGAGCTCACGCACGCTCAGCAGGGCGGCCCAGCGGGTCGCGACCTCGTCGTTGCCCATCGAGGAATCGCGCGCCAGACCAACAACCCCGGCCACGGCCATGGCCACGGCCGGGATCACGATCGGCGCGTACCTGGCCGCGGCCGAAGTGGCGGTCCGGCCTGCTCCGAGGTGCGCGCCGCGGCCCGCCTGCGGCCCGGACTTGCCGTCCTGGCCGCCGGGTCCCGGCGCGTTCTCGCCTCTGAGCGCTGAGCTCACGGCCCGTCCGGCGGCGGATTCAGCGACGCGGCGAAGGTCTCCCGCCAGCGCTCGGGCGAGTTGAAGTCAGCCGCCGCTGCGCGGTACTGCGCAGCCAGCTTGGGCCACTGCCGCCGAAGCCGGCGATGCAGCCGGAGGCTCCGCCGCCCGATTGAGCGGAACAGCCGCGGGTCGCGCTTGTACCAGGAGGCGCTGGTGCCCTCGGCGTTTGACACCAGGGCGCTGTCCATCCCGGCCAGCACCCACCACCCTGCGTCCTGATACGGCAGCCCCATCTGCGGCCGTTTCATGGCCCCTGCACGAGGTCGTCTGAACTGCCGCACTGTGCCAGCGCCGGCTTTGGTCATCAGGTTGAACTTGTTGGTCGGGGTCGTGGAGCTTTTCACCGCCTCCGGCGGCTTGCGCCGGGGCGGCGGGAACGCGTCGAGCTCGGCGGCGCTCACTGCGTCGGGGTACTCGGCCCGGAGTTCCCTGATCTGCGCGAGCTTGCTGCCCATCTCCCGGTGCATGTGCTCCGGCCCGGTCAGCACGTCCTCGATCGCGAGCAGCCTGATCGCGACGGTCGAGTACTGCATGGAAAGCAGGCTCTGCAGCTGCCGTTCCAGGCTCTCCGAGATCAGCGCGCCGCCCTTGGGCTGCGGTGAATGCAGCAGCGCGGACACGATCCGATTGCGCAGATGGTAATAGGCCTGCCAGTCCCTGGCGTCATCCTTGTCGTCCCAGGGCACCTGCCACGAGCCGACTCCGGGCAGCGACACCGTTGGAACGCCATGGTTGCGGGCCCGGACGCCGTACTCGGCGTCCTCCCACTTGATGAACGCCGGCAGCGCCAGCCCGATCTCCTCGATGACCTTGACCGGGATCAGGCACTCCCACCAGCCGTTGTAGTCCGAATCCGCGCGCCGGTGCAGCCAGGGGGTGTTCCGCAAGTTCCGGCGCCCGAAGTCATGCCTGGCCTTGGTGTTCGGCGCGGGACCCCACCACCACTTGTGCGGCTCGACGGCTTCGGCATACGCGTGCAGCAGGGACCGGTCATGCAGGCTGAACATATGCCCGCCGACTATGACCGGCTTGCGTGCCAGGTCCGCGAACGTGGCCGCCCGCAGGATGCCCTCGGGCTCGAGCTTGACATCGTCGTCGCTCAGCAGCACGTAGTCAGCCCGCCCGGCCCGCACCGTCTCGTCCATGGCCCGCGCGAACCCGCCGGACCCGCCGATGTTGCCTTGCCTGATGACCTCCAGCCGCTCGCCGAGCTTCTTGGCCGCGTCAGCGAAGCCAGGCTGGTCGGTCAGGGGCTCCGTACTCTGGTCAACCACGTAAACGCGGTCGATCAGCTCATGGATCTCGCTGGCGTCGCCGAGGATGCGCAGCTTGTCGAGCATGTACTCGTGCTGGTTGAAGCTGGTGATGCCCAGGCTGACGCGGCCGCGCGGGGCGGACTTGGCCAGCCCGAGCCAGTCTGCCTCGATCAGCGTCGTGCCCCGCGGCCCGGCGATGATGTCGAACCAGTACCAGCCGCCGTCGATGAACGGGGCAAGCGACAGAGTGCGCTGGATCGTCTCTGGCTCGTCCGCGTCGACGCTGATCGTTTCGACCGGATGGCTGAAGCCCTTGGCCGTGGACCGGTACAGGACGATCTTCGACTCCCCGGCCAGCCGGATGCGCAGGGTGACCGATTCGACCGTGGTCCAGCGGCGCCAGTAGCTGGCCGGGAAGGCGTTGAAGTAAGTGGCAAACGAGACCCGGCAGCCCTCGCGGATCAGCGCGCTGCGCCGCGGCCCGGCATCGTCGATCAGGTAGCCGGGCACGTCGGCGCCGAACCGGATGCTCGACTGCGTCTCGCCGACCGCGGCATTGGCGACCGGCACGCTCACCGTGCCGGCCTTGCTGTTGGTCAGCGCCTCGTTGGCCAGCTCGGCCGCGAGCTCGCTAGCGCCCCGCTCCATGTTGGTCTCGACATAGAGGGGGACGATGTCAAGATCGTCGCCGGGGAAGACGACGCGCTGCAGTACCCGCAGGCCGCCGGCGCTATCTGGGTCGGTCATGCGCCCTCTCCGCGTGGGTTCAGCGGCTTCCCGTCGGCAAAGTGCGGCCGGAGCCGGTTGTCATACATGGTCAGCGCAGATCCGATCGCCATATGCATGTCGAGGTACTTGTAAGTACCCAGACGGCCGCCGAACAGCACGCCCTGCTCGCCCTCGGCCATGTCCCGGTACGCCTGGAGCCGGGACCGGTCCGATGCGGCATTGATCGGGTAATACGGCTCGTCCCCACGGCTGGCGAATCTGGAGTACTCCCTCGTGATGACGGTCATGTCACCTGGATACCAGTCGCGCTCGGGATGGAAATGCCGGAACTCAAGAATTCGCGTGAACGGAATATCGTCATCCGCGTAATTCATCACGGGAGTGCCCTGGAAGTCGCCAATCGGAAGCACCTCTTGCTCGAAATCAAGGGTCCGCCAGCCAAGATCGCCCGCGCAGTAGCCAAAGTACGCGTCGAGCGGGCCGGTGTAGACGACGGGGACCTGGCCAGCCAACTCGCCGCGCACGTCCTGGAACTCGGTGTTGGTCCGGACCTCGATGCCGGGATGGTCAGCCATGCGCTCCAGCCAGGCCGTATAGCCATCGACCGGCAGCCCTTCGAATTTGTCGCTGAAGTAACGGTTGTCGAAGGTGTAGCGGACCGGGAGGCGCGTAATGATCTCCGCGGGCAAGTCGACCGGATCGGTCTGCCACTGCTTGCTCGTGTAGCCGCGGATGAAGGCCTCATACAGCGGCCTGCCGACCAGTGAGATGGCCTTCTGCTCCAGGTTCTCGGCGACGCCAGGTGCCACCTCGCCCGCCTGGGCGGCAACCAGCGCCCGGGCCTCAGCCGGCGACATGATCCGGCCGAAATACTCGCAGATAGTGGCGAGGTTTATCGGCATCGGATAAACGCGCCCCTTGTAGGCAGAGAACACCCGGTGCTGGTAGCCGGTAAATGCCGTGAAACGATTGACGTAATCCCATACCCGGGCGTTCGAGGTATGGAAAAGGTGCGCGCCGTAGCGGTGCACCTCGATGCCGGTCTGCGGTTCCGCCTCGCTGTAGGCGTTGCCGCCGATATGGCCCCGGCGCTCCACGATCAGCACGCGCAGGCCAAGGTCGCTGGCACACCGCTCGGCAACTGTCAGTCCAAAGAGCCCGGACCCTACGACGACCAGGTCGTGATTCACCGGACCACCGGCCGACCTGGCTCGTTCCGCATCCCGGCCGCGATCATGTCCGGGTCGTGCCACTCATCGGCGTACTCCCAGTCAGGCTGCGCGGGCTCGGCTGCAGCGGCGGCAGCAGGCGGCGGTCGCTTGGACAGCAAGGCCACGAGCGGCCGGTAGACGGCGCGGCGCAGCCACCAGGGAATCATCCGGTAGGTGCCCCGGACCAGGACGTTCCGAGCGTACCCGGCTCGCGAGATGAAGCCGCTGCGGACAAACTCACGCTGCAGCCGAAGTTCGGAGCGGAGCAGGCTGGTACCGCCGCGCCGCTTGTAGGCGGTAGCGCCAACCCGGTAGAACACTAGCGGTTCGGCCACGTTGACAGGCCTGGCGCCGGACTGAAGCATCCTCGCGAACAGTGCGTAGTCTTCCATCAACGGGAAGTCACCGTAGCCTCCGGCAGCCAGCACGGCGCTGCGCCGGTACACCACGGTCGGGTGGTTGAAGGGATCATGCACGCGCGCATACCGGGCAATCTGGCCGGGATGGGTAGGCGGGACGCGCTGTCCCACAATGTCGTCAGTATCGGCAACGAACTCCAGGAGCCCGGCCCCGACGATGTCGGCACCCTCGATGAGCGGCAGCTGCACCTCGAAGCGGTGTGGCATGGCCACGTCGTCGGCATCCATGCGGGCCACAACGTCGAACCAGCTGGCCGCGAGACCCTCATCAAGGGCCGGGCCGAGGCCGGCGTTGCGGTCGAGCGGCACGTAGGTCACCGGGATGCGACTACTGGCCCTGAGCTCATCGAGGCACTCCGCGAGTTCGTCACGGACTGGGCCGTCGCGCACGATGACCAGCTGATCCGGGCGCACAGTCTGGTCGTCGACTGCGCTGCGCACCGCCCGGCGAAGGTAGTCCGGTCTGTCGCCGTCGTAAACCGAGAGCAGCAACGAGAACGGCTCGTGCAACGGGAAACCTCCGGTGGGGGTGATTTCGCGACCAGGCGGCCAGTACGCAGGCGCGAGGATAGTGCAGGACACGCTGAAATGCCACTTCCCCCGATGCGCGCCTATAATACAGGCCTCGTCCTTACCAGCCCCGCAGCTGCCGCCCCTTGGCTGTCTTCTGGGGCATATGCTCTCTGCGCGCGGCCTGGCCGGCCCGGCCTGACGCGCCCGCAATCGACCCCGGCGAGGTAGCTGAATGGCGCGTGAGGTCACCGATCGTGATCAGTCCGGTAATGCATCGGCCACGGCTGGCAACGCCGTGACCGCCGCCCGGCGACCCAAAGTCTTCCTGCACATCGGCGAGCCCAAGACCGGGACCACTTTCCTGCAGCAGGTGATCTGGCGCAATCGCGCCGCGCTCGCCGATCAGGGCGTCGTCCTGCCGGGCCATCACCCTCAAGATCATTTCCGTGGCAGCCAGGACCTCCGCGGCATCGAGAAGCTGGATAGTGACCCAGCGGGCTCGTGGGCAGGCGAATGGGAGATTCTGGCCACCCAGGCGAAGCGGGCTCCGAGGGCCGCCGTCATCTCGCACGAGCTGTTCTCGGCCGCTGACGCTTACCAGGCCGAGCAGGCCGTGAAATCGCTCGAGCCGGCCGAGGTCCATCTCGTCCTCACGGTCCGTGACATGGCCACCTTGCTGCCAGCCGAGTGGCAGGAGACCGTCAAACACCGCAATGCTTCTAGCTGGGAGGACTGGCTCGCGGACGTGATCGACCGCGAGTCAGTAGCCCCTGACCGGCGGGACTGGTGGTTCTGGCGCGTGCACGACACGCTCGCGATCCTCGATCTGTGGTCACGCCACATCCCGGCCGAGCGAGTACACCTCATCACCGCTCCCCGCCGTGGCGCGGACCCAGGGCTGCTGTGGCGGCGCTTCGCGGGCCTGCTCGAGGTGGATCCGGACAGCGTCGACCTCAGCCGGGCTCGAGCCAATGCCTCGCTAGGGCTAGCCGAGGTCGAGTTCATCCGGCGCCTCAACCAGCAGCTGTCGGCCGAGGTGCCTGACTGGTTCTACATGTGGAACGTCAAGGAGGCGGTCGCGCACGAGGCCCTGGCCTCGCGTCCGGCCGGCGCGCGACTTGTCCTGCCGGAGGCGCGCCTTGACTGGGCCAGGGAGCACGCCGAAGGCCTGATCTCGGGCCTGGGCGCGTCGTCGTACGACATCGTCGGTGACCTTGACGAGCTGCGGCCGCAGGCGTCCGCCGACCCGGCCGTGAGCCCTGCCGACCAGCCGGTCGAGCAGATACTGGACGCGGCGGTGCAGGCGGCGGCGGCGCTCGTGCTGAACCAGTACCAGAAGGAGCACCCGGCGGCCAGGCCGCAGAAGGGCCTAATCGGGCGCGGCGCGCTGGCCGACCGCCTGGAGTCGACCGTTGCGGCGTCGCCCCGGATCAAGCGCACGGTGCGGGAGCTGAGCAGCCGCCATTCGTCCGTGCGCCAGCTGCGGATCCTGGCGTGGCGTGTACTGGAGCGGTCCAGGACACGGAACAACCCTTAGCGATGCCGGACAGCGACGGCCGCCGCCCGGCGGCGGGCGATCAGCCTCGAGTGGTCGCGGTCATCGTCACCTATAACCGCCGCGACCTGCTGCTCGAGGCGCTGGCGGCGGTATACACCCAGACTCGCGAGCCCGACGGCGCGGTCGTCGTCGACAACGCGTCGAACGACGGGACCGCGGCAGCCGTCCGGGCCGGCTTCCCGGCTGCTCAGCTGGCTGAGCTGGACGTGAACTACGGCGGTGCGGGCGGCTTCGCCTACGGGATGGCACTGGCGCTCGCTCGCGGCGCGGACCTGATCTGGGTCATGGACGATGACACGGTGCCAGGGCCCGGTGCGCTGGAGGCGCTGCTGCAAGCACGCCGTGACTATCCCGGCCGGCCGCCTGTACTGGTGGCCAGCAGCGTGCAGTGGACCGATGGCCGCGCGCACCCGATGAACACGCCGCGCCCCAAGCCCTTCGCTGGCAAGGCGGAGCGACTGGCTGCCGCGGCCGGTGGCTGCATCCCGATCCGCTCGGCGTCATTCGTCTCGGTCCTGGTCGAGGCCGATCAGGTCCGGCGGCGCGGCCTGCCGCAGGCCGACTTCTTCCTGTGGAATGACGACTTCGAGTTCACCGCCCGGCTGCTGCGCGACGGTACCGGCCTGCTCTGCCCGGCCAGCGTTGTCGTGCACAAGACCAAGAACTTCGGTTCGACAGACGTCGACCCGGGGGACAGGTTCTTCTACGAGGTCCGGAACAAGATCTGGACGCTCAGGACAGGTTCGCTGGCACTGCCGGAACGAGCCCTCTACGGGGGCGCGACGCTTCGGCGGTGGATCCGTACCTACGCGCGCTCGGCCGACCGGCGCGTGCTCCGCTCAGCGCTCGGCCGGGGAGTCGTTGCCGGCGTGCGGTCGCGCCCGCGGTCGACCGAGCAGGTGCTGGCGGCGGCCGGCTTGGCGGCCTACGACGACGCCGACCGATCGGCCTGACCGCTCCCGGCGGTGCCCGCTGGCCTTCGCTTCGGCTGGACGTCTCGGCGGGTAGCTATCAAACCTGGTCAGTTGGTCTGTTACGTGCGAATGTGTAATCGAGTCCCCCGCCCAGGCAGCAGTTGGAGGGGTCAATTATGGGCCGGGATGTCCCGTCCATCACTGTTAGTCAGCACGATCGCCGCGCCTACCGGGAGAAGGTCCGCCAGTGCCTTGACGTCTTTGCCCGGATGCTTCGCGAGTCCAGGTTTGACACCGAGCCCCGTCAGGTTGGCCTTGAGATCGAGGTAAACCTGGTCGACGCGGACGGCATGCCGTCCATGTCGAACGTGGCGGTGCTGGAGGCCATTGCCGATCCTGACTGGGCCAGCGAGCTTGGCCTTTTCAACCTTGAGATCAACATTCCGCCACGGCAGCTCACCGGTGATGCGCTGACCGTGCTCGAGCAGGACGTGGTCGGCAAGCTCGCGCATGCCACGGGCCGGGCACAGGGCACCGGGAGCCGCCCGGTGATGATCGGCATTCTGCCGACCCTGCGGGAGTCAGACGTCACTGACGAGGCAATGTCGGCAAACCCCCGGTACCGGCTGCTCAACGAGCAGATGATCGCGGCCCGCGGTGAGGACATGCGGATCTGCATCGACGGGGCCGAGCGCCTGCTGACCCACGTCGACTCGATCATGCCGGAAGCTGCCTGCACGAGCGTCCAGTTCCACCTCCAGGTGAGCCCGGAGGCGTTCGGGAACTACTGGAACGCCGCACAGGCCGTGGCGGGCATTCAAGTGGCACTGGCGGCCAACTCCCCGTTCCTGTTCGGGCGGGAGCTCTGGCGGGAGACGCGTATCCCGCTGTTCGAGCAGGTCACCGACACCCGGCCGGAGGAGCTTCAGCAACAGGGCGTGCGCCCGCGGGTGTGGTTCGGCGAGCGGTGGATCACGTCGGTGTTCGACTTGTTCGAGGAGAACCTCCGCTACTTTCCGGCCCTGCTCCCGCTGCGCGAGGACGAGGATCCGGCCGCGGCGCTGGATAGCGGCGCCGCACCCACGCTCGCCGAACTGACGCTGCACAACGGGACCGTGTACCGATGGAACCGGCCGGTCTACGCCGTCGATGACGGACGGCCGCATTTGCGGGTGGAGAACCGGGTCCTGCCGGCCGGGCCCACGGCCGCCGACGTCGTGGCCAATGCCGCCTTCTACTACGGGCTAGTGCGCGCGCTGGCCGAGACCGAGCGCCCGGTCTGGACGCAGATGTCCTTCGCTGCCGCAGCTGACAACCTTGTGGCGGGCTCGCGGCATGGGATCGACGCCCGGGTGTACTGGCCGGGGACGGGCGAGGCTCCCGTCACGGAGCTGACCCTCCGCAGGCTCCTGCCGCAAGCCTTCGAGGGCCTGCGCCAATGGGGTGTGGACGCGAAGGACGCCGACCGGATGCTCGGCATCATCGAGCAACGCTGCCTGACCGGCCGTACCGGCGCGACCTGGCAGGTCGAGACAGTCCGAACGCTGGAGCGAGGTCCGGCCGACCGGCGCGAGGCGCTCCGCCTGATGACCCAGGCCTACATCGAGCGGATGGTGTCCAACCAGCCAGCGCACGCCTGGCCGGCCCTCTAGCCGATCTCGGTGCTGGCCACCGGTGCTGGTCAATCCCGGTGCTGGTCAATCTCTGGTGCAATCAGGGCAATTCCTTAGTCCTGGCCCGGCGCGATGGGCGACCTGCCGCCTGTGGTCACTCTTGGTAGCTTTGCGACTCCGGCGAGTGGGCATATCTGACAGGCAAAGCCCGGGACACGCTCATTGGGGGGTGGCACGATGGCGCTCAGGTCGACGGCCGGCGAACCGGATCCCGGCGCAGGGCATCCGCAACCCGGCGCCGGTCAGCACGAATCCGAACTCGTGATCAATGCGAACATGGCGCGTAAGTACACAGCGGAACTGATCGGCACGGCGCTGCTGGTGTTCTTCGGGGCCGGCATGGCGACGATCTCCTTCGGATTCCGCGCCTTCGGCGGCAGCGTCGCCTCGGGGATCCTGCTGACGGGCCTGACGTTCGGGCTCGTTCTGCTCGGCCTGGTCGCGGTCATCGGCCCGATCTCGGGCTGTCACGTCAATCCGGCGGTGACTCTCGGCCAGTTCCTGGCCAAGCGGATCTCAACGATCGACGCGGTTGGTTACGTGATCGCCCAGCTCATCGGCGGTCTCCTCGGGGCGCTCCTGCTGCTGTGGGTCTTCCACAGCTCGCCGTTCTTCATCAGGCCCAAGATCGGGCTCGGCGCAAACGGGTACGGCAGTCTGTCGCTGCTGCACGCGTCCGGTGGCGGCGCGTTCCTCACCGAGATCATCATCACCGCGGTGTTCGTGCTCGTGGTCCTCAGCGCCACCCGCAAGCAGGCGAATGTCGCACTTCAGGGCGCCGTCCTTGGCGTCGCGCTGGCCCTGGTCAACATCATGGGCATCGCGATCGATGGTGCCTCGGCCAATCCGGCGCGCAGCTTCGGGCCTGCCATCGTCGCCGGCGGGCCATGGCTGAGCCAGCTCTGGCTGTTCCTCATCGCGCCGATGGTCGGCGCGGTGCTGGCGGCAGGGGTGTTCATGCTGTTCCACCCGGGCGAGGGCGTGGCGATGAGTGAGCTCGCGACGCGGCGCATGCGCGCGCAGCCGGCCATGACGGTCTCAGGCGCGGACGAGGAGGCGCCCCCGCCCGGAACCGCGACGCGAGCGGGCACGGCGACAACAGGCACGGGGACGCCGGCAGCTAGCCAGCCGGCCGGAACCGAGACATCCAGGGGTGGGGGGGCGACCGGCTCCAGCGGGACGCAATCGGGCGGCCCGGACGACGCGACGGGGCCGGCCAATCCGCCAGGGAGCACCAGGAATCCGCCCGGAAGCATGAAGTAGGTACAGCCGGAGACGGCGCCAGGCCGCTCCGTAGGACCGCCCGCGAGGCGAAGCTGCCTCGCGGGCGGTCGCTACGGGGCTCACCGGGGCGGCAGGGCTGGCAGGGGCCGTGGGGCTGACAGGGCAGCCCCCGGAGTGTGATGATCGGATTAATGGCCGCCGACGACTCTGCTCAGGTCCCGCAGTTGCGTATGAGCAGCGCAGCCGGCCGCTGGGTGCTGCTGGCTACGGTGCTCGGGTCGAGCATGGCGTTGCTCGACTCCACGGTGGTAAACGTCGCGCTGCCGACAATCGGCCGGAACCTGGGCGCCTCGCTGGCCGGACTTCAGTGGACGGTCACCGCTTACACCCTGACGCTCGCCGCGCTGATCCTGCTCGGCGGCTCACTCGGCGACCGGTTCGGGCGACGCCGCGTCTTCCTTGTCGGCGTGGTGTGGTTTGCGCTGGCCTCGGCGCTGTGCGGCTTTGCCCCCAGTATCGGCGTGCTCATCGGCGCGCGGGTGCTCCAGGGCATCGGCGGCGCCTTGCTCACTCCCGGCTCGCTCGCCATCATTCAGGCCACGTTCGCCGCTGACGACCGACCGCGGGCTGTCGGCGCCTGGTCCGGTCTCGCCGGCGTCGCGTCCGCGATCGGCCCGGTACTCGGCGGCTGGCTTGTCCAGGTCGCTGGCTGGCAGTGGGTGTTCTTCCTGAACCTTCCGCTGGCCGTCGCGGTCGTCGTGGTCACTATCCGGCATGTGCCGGAAACCAGGGACACCTCCGTGCGCGGCGGCTTTGACGTGGCTGGCGCTGTACTCGCCGCGCTGGCGCTGGCTGGCATCACCTACGCCCTGATCGAGGCGCCGGAGAAACAAGGCAAGGCCATCGTTGCCATTGCCGGGCTGATCGGCGTCGCGGCCGGAGTGGCGTTCGTGCTCGTCGAGCGGCGGCGCACGCGTGCGCCCGACAAGATCACCCCGATGCTGCCGCTTGACGTCTTCGCGTCCCGCCAGTTCAGCGTCATCAACGTGATCACGTTCCTGGTCTACGGCGCGTTCGGCGGCCTGCTTTTCCTGCTGGTGCTCCAGCTTCAGGTCGTCTCCGGATTCTCCCCGCTCAAGGCGGGGGCGGCACTCCTGCCGGTGACCGTGCTGATGCTCGCTCTCTCGGCGCGATCAGGCTCGCTGGCGCAGCGCATCGGTCCGCGCTGGCCCATCGCGGTCGGCGCCACGCTGCTCGCGATCGGGATGGCGCTGATGATGCGTATCGGGCTGCACGCCACCTACGTCGCCGACGTGCTGCCCGCGGTCGTGGTCTTCGGCTTTGGCTTGTGCCTGACCGTGGCGCCGCTCACAGCGACGGTGCTGGCCAGCGCGGACGTGGAGCACGCTGGCGTGGCCAGCGGCGTGAACAACGCGGTGGCCAGGGCAGCCGGGCTAGTCGCGGTTGCTGCGCTGCCAGCGGTGGTGGGCCTGACCGCGGCGAGTTACCACGAGCCAGCACTGTTCAATCATGGATTTGATCTTGCAACGACGATCTGCGCGGTGATCTTGCTGATCGCCGCCGTGCTGGCCGCGGTGCTGGTCAACAACAACGTGCTGCGGCCAGCCGGCCGGGCGCTGCCACCGCCGGAAGCCAGGACGACCTGCACGTTCGGGGCGCCGCAGCTGCAGCCGGCGCCGCAGCTGCAGCCGGTGCCGCAGTTGCCGCCGGCGCCGCGCCGCGCGACCTAGCCGCGCGACCTAGCCGCGCGACCTAGCCGAGCGACCTAGTTGTCGAGGCCGAGCGTGAAGGTTGGCTTTGGCGACGTTTCCGGCAGCCGGTGCTCGTCGCTCAGGCGGCGAACTGCCGTGCCGGTGGCCAGGAACTCGGTTGCGTGCTCGCCCCAGACGTGGTTCTTCACCTCGACCGTCACGCCGACGATGCCGGACGACTGGGCCTGCGCCGCTTCGACCTGCATCCGCTCGAGCGCGAGCTCGCGCGCCTCGTAGACGCCCTGGGTGAACTGAACCATCTCCTGGTTCTGCCCGGTCTGGCGCAGCGACTGCATCACGCCCTGATGTGCGATGTGGTAAACGCAGGTGCCGAGCACGAACATGACCGGGACAGCGCCTGCCGCCAGCAGCCGGAAGAAGTCCTGCGCGGACAGGTCCGAGGTGAACGCCCGCCCGTCGGGCGCCCGGTGCGCGCCGGTGCCGGCCAGATGACGGACCGCGGTGCCGGTCGCGACGAACTCCAGGCAGCCCTGGCCCCAGGCGTACATCTGCATCCGCAGCTGTACGCCGACGATGCCGTCGGCACCGAGGTGGTCGGCTTCGGCGCGCATCCTGGACATCGCGAGCTCGCGCGCGTTGTACATGGCCTGGGTGAGGACCTGCAGCTCCTGGTTCTGGCTCCAGCGCCCGACCTGAAGGCCCACGTGGTAGATCGACGACCCGATCACGAAGCCGAGCGGCTCAAAGCCGGCCTCGCCCAGCAGCACGTACTCGGACACCGACAGGTCGGAGGTGAACACGCCTGCCGGGCTGGCGCCCGCAGTCTGCGCGAGCCGGCTGTCGGCGGCCTGCGGCTCCCACGTCGCCGAGCTCTGATTGGACTGATTAGAGAAGAGTGGCATAAAGACTCCCCGGTTGCGGCACTTCGCCTACCGGCAGCCTACTGCTGGGCGGGAGGGCTGTCCTGGCTGGCGCGCGGTGCCTCCCGCACCTCGACCGACAGGTCCGGCCGCAGCAGTCCGGATTCGGCGTACATCTGGTAAGCCTCCATGTCGGCGTCGGTCAGCGGCGGCGGGACGAGCGATCTCGGCCAGAGCCGGCGGGCCCGGACCACGTCGAGTTCCACCACGTACAGCGTGATCTGCGCTTGCAGGTAGAACCACGCGAGCAAGCCGAGCACGATTCCGAACACCCCGTAGGCGGAGTTCGTGGCGTGGCCGATGAACGTCCCCGCGATATATTGCAGGATCTGCCACGCCACCGCGGCCAGGATCACGCCCAGTCGCATATCCCGGCTGCTGACCTCCTTCGAGGTAGCAAGTCGGAAGCTGAGCCAGAACAAGACGATGTTCAGCAGCAGGGACACCGCGACCGCGGCGATCTTGGCGAGTACGCCGCCGACGTGACCAGTACCGCCGGCCACACTGGACAGGGCGATCGTCACGATCTCTCCTGGCCCGAGTACGGCGATCAGGCCGAGGCTGCGCAGCAGGCTCTTCGGGAAGTTCGGCCGCCGGAACTGCGGCACTCCCCAGACGGTATTCATCGCGTTCTGGATGGCCGTGGCCACGCCGCGGCCGGCATAGATCGTGAGCAGGATACCGATGACCAGGGCGAATCCAGTCTTGGTCAGGCCCTGGTGAGGCCCGGCGCTCAGGTGCGTGCCGACGACTGGGTACTGGTGCAGCGCCGTGGTCAGCCGCTTCGCCAGCTTCGCGTTGCTCCTGGCGATGAGGTCGAGAATCGTGTAAGCGACTAGCAGCAGCGGGAAGAGCGAGGCGAACGCGTAGTAGGCGATCAGCGCGGCGAGATTGCCTGCCTTGTTGTCGCTGAACTTCTTCCAGGTGGCCACCGCGACCGCCAGCCAGGGCCTGGTCTGCTGTGCCCGGTCGACGGCATGCACCAGGCCCTTAGCCCTGGCTGGCAGGCCCCTGTCTGGCGGCGGCGTGCTGCTGGTGCTGCTGTGGGCACTCATCGTCGGAAGTATCTACCCGGCGGTCCGGCGTTACTCGTCGACTGCCTGACTCGTCGGCCGCGCTGGCGGCCAGCGGCGGCGGTTAGCGGCGGCGCTAGCTTCGGCCCGGTCCGGCGGCAAGCTCGAGATCATCGGGGCTCACCTCGTGCCCGTCCTCGCAGCACAAGCGCGCATGCACCGCTGCCTGGCATCCGCCGTGCCTGAGCACCACCGGCGCTCCGGCTGGCTGCAGCCAGCGGTCACCCCATTGCATCAGCGCCACCAGCGCCGGGAGCAGGTCCGCGCCCTTGTCCGTCAGCCGGTACGCCATCCTGGTGCGCTGCCCCGGCACCTGGTACGGCTCGCGTGCCAGCAGTCCGTCGTCGACCAGTTCCCGGAGCCTGGCCGCAGCTACCGGCTCGCTGATGCCGACCCGCTCGGCGAAGTCGTCAAACCGGGTCGTCCCGTAGAACGCTTCCCGCAGGATCAGCAATGCCGACCGGCTGCTGACGACGTCCAGAGCGCGTGCCATCGAGCAGGCGGTCGCCTTCCACCGGTCGCGGGGATAGAGCGGACCCGACAACCGGACAGTGTGCGCTGACTCAGGTAGCGATTGCATAACCGAAGTCTAGCTGACTTGTGTATTGCTAAGCTAGCCACGTAGGGTCTCTGACTATGAGCGTGCTAAGCCAGCAGCCGGGTGCCGGCCCGACCGGGGCGACGGGCGCAGCCCGGGCGAGCCGCCCTGGGCAGGTCCTTGTCATCGTGTCCGCCGGGGTGGTCATGGCCAGCCTGGACCTCTTCATCGTCAACGTCGCGCTGCCGCAGATCTCCGTTGACCTGCACGAACCCAGCCTGGGCACGCTGTCCTGGGTCCTGAATGGCTACGCGATCATCTATGCGGCCCTGCTTGTACTGGCGGGCCGGCTAGCTGACCAGCACAACCGCAAGATCGGCTTCCTGCTCGGCGTGGCGATCTTCACGGCCGGGTCGGCCGCCTGCGGCGCGGCTGCCAGCGTGCCCATGCTGATCGCGTTCCGGCTGCTGCAGGCCGCCGGCGCGGCACTGCTGACCCCGACCTCGCTCGGACTCGTCCTCGCCAGCTACCCGGCGCAGCGGCGCGGCGGTGCCGTGCGCGCCTGGACCGCGGCTGGCGGCATGGCCGCCGCCCTCGGGCCGGTAATCGGCGGCCTGCTCGTGGCCGCGAGCTGGCGATGGGTGTTCCTCGTCAACGTGCCCATCGGCATCGCGGCGCTCGTCATCGGCTGGCGCAAGCTGCCGGACGTACCCGGCCATCCGGGGCCACGACCAGACGAGCTGTCTGCGGTGCTGGTCACGGCTGGCATAGGCGGCCTGACCCTCGGGCTTGTCCGCGGCGGCGCCTGGGGCTGGGGCTCGGCGCCAACAGCCGGCGTGCTGGCTGCGTCCGTGATCGTGCTCGGGCTCTTCGCACTCCGCTGCCTGCGCCATCACAACCCGCTGATTGCGCCTGAGCTCTTCCGGGTGCGCACGTTCTCCGGCGCGTCTGTCGCGACGCTACTGTTCTCGGTCTCGTTCGGCGCGATGCTGCTGTCCGTCGTGCTGTGGATGCAGAACGTGTGGGGCTGGTCAGCGCTTGCGACCGGCCTGGCCATCGCGCCGGGCCCGATCATGGTGCCGGTCTTCACGTTCGGAGTGACCGGTCGGCTGCTGGCCAGGTACGGTCCCGCGGTCGTGATCGGGGCAGGCGCCACCGTGTTCGCCGCCGGCCTCGTCTGGTGGGCCGCGGTCGCCCAGCTGCACCCGAACTACCTGACGTTCCTGCCGGGCATGCTGGTGACCGGCATCGGCGTAGGCCTGACCCTGCCGTCACTGATGTCAACGGCTGCCGCGTCCCTGCCGCCGCCCTCGTTCGCGACCGGCTCGGCCGTGGTGAACATGCTGCGCCAGGTGGGGTTCGCGGTTGGCGTGGCGATGCTGGTGGCTGTGCTCGGCAGTCCGCACGGACCGGCGGCCGAGCTGACGGCGTTCCGGCACGGCTGGTACGCAACCGCGGCCGCAGGCCTCGGCGCCGCCGTTGCCGCCATCACCGTCCGGCACCGGCCCGCGGCCCGCGCCGACGCTGCACCCGCAGCCGCGGCCGCGGGCGCTGGCACCGCCTAGCAGCTACTCGCGCCCGTCACCGTGAGCCCCGCCAGCGTGAGCCCCGCCAGCGGCGTCGAACTGCGCCTCCAGGCGTGGCCCTGCCTTGCGCCGCCACGCCTCGGCCAGGAGCTCGCGCACCCGGTCGGCCGGCGCGGCCGCCAGCGTGATCCGCAGCCCGCGCACTCGCTCGCCCCACAGCAGCGGCTCGAACGCGACCGGCTTAGAGCCACGGTGTTCGGCAATCGTCGCCGCGACCTCGCTTTCGTCGACGAAGACGTGCAGCCTCGCCTCGTCGGCGGTCGCGGTCGCAAAAATCTTTCCACGGACCCGGAACGAGGTCATGTCAAAGTGCGGTTCCTCAGCCGCACCCGGCAGCGACAGCGCAAAATCGCGTGCCTGCGATAGGTCGCCCACCGCCCCAGGCTAGCCACGCTCGTGCTAGGGCGTGCCCGCGCTAAGCCACAACTGCGTGCTCGGTGACGTGACCGAACACCCGGAAGCCGAGTCGCCGGTACACGGGCTCGCCTTGCTCGGACGCCTGGAGGACAGCCATCGGCGCGCCGAGCTCGGCCGCCATGTGCATCGCGGCGACGGTGATTGCGGTACCGAAGCCGCGTCGCTGCTGGCTTGCCACGGTCGAGATGTTGTACAGCCCGGCCACGCCGGAGTGCACGAGGACCTCAGCCGAGCTGACCGGGCGGCCGTCGCGATAACCGATCAGGTACCGCGCCGGGCAGTCAACGGCGAGGGCCCGGTCTGCGGTCGCGGCAAAGAATTCCAGCACGGTCTGCGCGGGCGGATCCCAGTTCGCAGCCAGCACCCAGGACCAGTCGGCTAGCTGCGCCGGCGTGCGCACCACCGCGATGTCCAGGCCAAGGGGCGGGCGGACCGGCCGGACGCTGGCCGGCCGGGCCCACATGGCCGGCTCGACGGCCGTCGGCGTGAGGCCTGCGGCGGTGAGTAAGACGGAGAGATTCGCGGGCGTCGAAGCCGGGCCGACCCGCCACGCGAACGGCCGGCCCGTCGGGATGAGCTCCCGTATCGTCTCGCCGATCCGGGCCGGCGCCGAGGCCGGCGTGAACGCGGCCGCGCCGACGAAGTTGAACGTGTCGTCATCCAGGCCGCTGTCGGCTATCAGGAGGTCCGCCTGCGGCCAGACGGTCATTCCGGGCATTCCGCGGTGGAGGTAGCAAGCGTGCTCAGCCAGGTTGTGCTCGGCCCTCAGCTCTAGCCCAGCTAGCTGCCCCGGCATGAGCGGCTCCTCCGTGGCCCCCGTCATTTCCTTGTTGCCCCCTTTCGGCCCGCTGCCAGCAGGTACTGCGCAAAGCCGGCCGCCGCAGCCACGGTAGTCTTGGCCGGGAACTTCCGCGGGAATCCGCGCTTGAAGGGCTGCTGACGTTGCTTTCGCTGGTCATACCGAAGGGCTCGCTTGAGCGAGCCACGCTCGACCTGTTCGATGCTGCCGACCTGACGGTTCGGCGGTCCTCAGAGCGGGACTATCACGCGACGATTGACGACCCGCGGATCGAGCGGGTGCGTTTCTTGCGACCGCAGGAGATCCCGTCCTACGTCGAGCAGGGGCTGTTTGACTTCGGTATTACCGGCCGAGACTGGATCACCGAGACCGGCGCGGACATCGCATCGCTCGGGGAGCTCCAGTACTCCAAGGCAACGTCCGACCCGGTTCGCGTCGTGCTCGCCGTCCCGGCGACGGTGCCGTGGCAGACGGCGGCGGACATGCCAGAGGGAGTCCGGATCTCGACCGAGTTTCCGGGGCTGACGCGCCGGTATCTGGAAGCGCGCGGCGTGAAGGCTGTCGTGATCCCGTCGTACGGCGCGACCGAGGCCAAGGTTCCC
>DATHPF010000328.1:0-2791 GCA_035484155.1 Streptosporangiaceae bacterium | reverse complement strand
CCATCGACTGCATGTCGCCGATCTCGGTCGGCGTGGCGGCCCGATCGTCGAATCCGACACAGCTAGCGCGGATGGCGAGATGCCCGGCGAGCACCGCGACGTTGATGGCCGCGCTTTGGGACTCGACAGTGCTGAGGTACTCTGCCATCGAGCGCCATCGCCAGGCAACCCCGGGATCGACATCGACGATCGAGAGCAGCGAGCGTACGGCGTCGGCGTCGGTGTGCGCTCCCAGGGGGGCGACTGCTAGCCCGCAATTACCCATCACCTCGGTCGTGATGCCCTGGTGGACCTTGCTTGGGAGATGAGGCGAGCTGAGCACGGCAATGTCCGAGTGTCCGTGGGCATCGATGAAGCCCGGCGCGATCGCCATGTTCGACACATCGAGCACCCGCTTCGCTGACGAGCGCGCGATGCTGCCCACGGCTGCGATCCGGTCCCCGCTGATCGCGACGTCCGCCCGGCGGCCCGGTCGGCCGGTACCGTCCACGACGGTACCGCCGACCATGAGCAGGTCGGGGGAACGTAGGTCAAGGCGAGGCATGGAATCGCCGGGCCCTGGCCCGGCGATCGTCATGTCAGCCGCCCGCGCGCTGGCATTGCGATGACCTCGGTGATCCGGTCGGCCCGGTAGCCGATGAGATGGTCATGGAGGACGAGCATGGCATCGCTGTAGCCGGGGACGAGCCGGATCCGCGTCCCGATACGCAGCTGTTCGTCCGGACCCTGGACTTCGAGGATCCCGTGCTCAGCGGACAGCGCGAGCATCGTGACCCCCGGGCGGCCAAGGACCCGCGGGAGCGAGAATCCCTTAAGGTTGCCGCATGTCTTGAATCCGGCGTCGATCACGGCACGGCCAGCGGCTTGGATGCTGACCACCGCGGTTAGCACGGTCAGCGCCTGCTCCAGGTCGACGTGGCAGTCCTCGGCGTAGAAACGATCCATCAGGCATCCGCCGCCGGCTTGGATCTCAGTCAGTCCAGGCAAGTGCGCCGTGAACTCGAAGCTGCCGGTGCCTCCTGAGCTAACGATGCCCACATCGTGGCCTGCCGTACGAAGGTCGGCTGCGGCGTCGGTCAGTATGGCCAGCGCCCGGGAGCAGCGAGCGTGCTTTTCGTCCGGGGGCCAGGTCGTGAGCAGGTGGCCTTCGTACCCCATCACGCCGGCCAGCCAGATCCCGGTCGAATTGGCGATGTCGTCGGCGACGGCCAGTGCGTCCGCTCCGCTTTGCACTCCGGCGCGACCCATCCCAATGTCAACTTCGATGAGGAGCGGGATCTGCACGTCGGCGTTGGCTGCAGCCGCCGACGCCATCCGGACGTGCTCACGGTCGTCAACACACACGATGACTTGGGCTTCACGCTGCAAAGCTGCTGCGCGCGCCCACTTGAGCGGAGTGGACAGGTGATTGGCGATGAGCACGTTCCTGATTCCGTGCGCCACCATCACCTCAGCCTCACCGAGCTTGGCGCACGTAACCCCGACGGCCCCGAGCTTGAGCTGCAGACGGGCAAGTTGCGGGGACTTGTGTGCCTTTACATGAGGTCTCCAGAGGAGGCCGTGCTCCTTCAGGAAGCCGGCCACATAGGTCGCGTTACGTTCGAACGCATCGAGATCGAGGAGCGGGGCGGGAGTATCGGCACTCTCGACAGGCTGTCCGATCAGTTTCTCGAGCGCCTCGGTCATCGGGGCCCTTTCCATCTGGGCTTCATGACGGCGGCCCGGTTATGCCGGAGGACTGCCGCCGCGAGCGGCTTGCACCACATCAGGTAGTACTGCTTCGATCTTTGCCGTGTCGACCCCCGCCGCTACTGTCCGGGCCCCGCAGAATTCCAGCATGTCGCGAAGCCGGTGGCGCAGGCATTGTTGCACCCAGTCGAGCATGTCGCCGGAGGCGGCTTGGTCATAGGGAATATTCACTTGGTACTTGCCTGGATGGATGTAGTGGTAGTGCGGGCTGCCGTCGAATAGGTCGAAACGCAAATACTCGGCGTACGTGGCGGCATCGACCACGTGTAGCGACACGCCGCCGTCCTCGGGCACGTTCACCGGGACATGCTCGGTTCCGAGCTCCTGACTGGCTGCCTTGAGATTTGCGTTAACGATGTCGTTGGTGATCAGCCGGTACTCCACACCGATAGCCACCGGGCCAGCCTCGAAGTAGCGGGTGTTCGCGGCCACCGGCGGGATGATCGTGCTGCTCGGGTGCCTATGGCCGAGTGGGGTAGAACTGGCTGGTCCGGTGTCACCGGCGTCTGTACCGGGGACCGGTCTCTCTTCGGCCATATCATGTCCTTTCCGGCGCGGCGTCGCTGACTTGCTGGAAGCGGAGCCGTGCGGCGGCTAGCCGTGACGGACCGAGATCTTCGGCGTCCGGTTCGATCGGCACCGTGCGGCTCGGGCCGACCGGAGCGTTCGACGCGTCGATGGCCCCGCCCGCTCCGATAGCCAGATAACCCCTCGGAACGGTATCGATCTGGGTCGGCGCGAGCATCGCGCTCGTCCAGGGATCCCCGTTCCAGGGCATACTTATGCATCACTTCGAAGCGTAGCGGCCTACCGCATGGGTCGGCAAGGTCCAGCCGCGACTGGTCATGGAACAGGTAGCGATACGCATATAGGTAGTTACTATTTGTAGTATATTCACTGCCTGACACGCGCCCAGTAGCAGATCACCCGGCCGAACGTGCTGGTTAGCCCGTAGCGAGGCACTCCACCCGCCAATGGCAGAGCTTCAGGCTCCGCGGCCGGTCGCGTTTCATGTCGATACGAATACGTATCGACCGCCTCA
>DATHPF010000327.1:0-13466 GCA_035484155.1 Streptosporangiaceae bacterium | reverse complement strand
CCGGCCGAGCTCTGCACTAGGGCGAGCTTGATCTGGCCACTGGTCAGCGCCTGCAGCGTCGGGCCGTTGGTGGGATGAATGATGAGTCCATTGGCCTTCAGCTGGGAGTAGTAAGACTCGCCCTTGCTGACACCGCCGAGGTAGTTCATCATGCCGGCGATGAACGGGAAGGTCGGGCCCGACTGCGACGGGTCGTTCATGCCGACGTCGCCCTTCCACTGCGACGACAGCAACTGCTGCCAGGTCGTCGGCGGGTTGGTCACCTTGGTCTTGTCGTAGACCAGCGCGGCCATCAGCGTCACGCCAGTGGGGGTGTAGCTCTTGTCGGCGGGTAGCGACTGGGTGCCCAGGCTGTTCCACGACACCTTGGGCTCGAAGCCCTTGAGTAGCAGGCCCTGGGTGTCCAGCCCGGCGAAAGCGGTGGCGCCGTCAACCCACAGCAGACCCCAGTTGGGGTTGTTCTTGGAAGCCTCGATCTGGGTGAGCAGCGGGCCGGTCGAGTTGTCGTCGAGCTTGACCTGGATGCCGGTCGCCTTCTGGAACGCCGCGGTCATGGCGTGGTCATAGCCCTGTGCGGAGTAGACGACGAGCGGCACCTTGGCGGAGCTGGCAGTGGTGGCCGAACTGCTGCCGGACGAGGAGCAGCCCGCGACGGCGACGACCCCGAGGGCGAGGGCGCTGGCGAGAACGCGAGTTTTAGGACGAGTCGTGAAGGGAGTCATGGCCGCGAGTCTGCGGCAGGTTGTCAACCAGGAATCGACGGCCAGATGTCCGCAAAGGGAACCGGTCGTCAAGTTCTGGCAATAACCATCGTGAGATTGTCGTCGTGACGACCGTTAGACTGCCCAGCTAGAGCCGGAGCACATTCAGCCAACCGACTCAGCCAACTGGACTCAGCCAACCGGGCTGGGCGGACGGCTAAGCGGCTTGCCTGGCGGCGCGACGGGAATGCGCAACGCTCCCTTCTTGGTCATGACCCGGACCGGGAGCGCACCTGGCGTCACGGCGGCCAGAGCCACCTTGAGCTCGGGCACAGTCCGGTCGCAGATCTTGACCCGGTACCGCGGCGGATCCATTCTCGGCATCGTCAGGGCCGGCGTACCGCGGCCGAACACGAAGGGCATCACGAGCGCGCCGAGCCACAGCAGGACCTGCCTGCCCAGGCCGGGGCGGTGCGAGATCCTGGCCGCGGGGCCGAGCGTGATCTCCAGCAGCACCCCGTACCGGCGCGGCACCATCCGCAGCTGCGAGATGTCCGACCACGTCAGATGAACCTGCCGGAGCTTGGGCCGGGCGCGCGTTGTGCGCACGCCGAGCCAGATGCCGTGGCCATCCGCGCGGAACGCGCGCTGTCGGACGGTGGCGAGGACGGACAGCAAGATGCAGGCGGCGATCAGCAGGCCGCCGATCTCGGCCACGCCAAGCCACAGCGGCATCTGACCGGTCGAACTCGCGTCAGTGCCGACGAGCACGGCGGCCCCGCCGAGAATCGCGAACCAGGTCGGGATGAGCCAGATGTATCCGCGTGGATACCTGCTGGCCGGCCCCCGGACCAGGCACGTGACGGTGTCCTCCACTTAGCCGCCTCCCCGCATGATCCCTCACCAGGATCTTCGATCTTCTGGCGCAGGACGGCAAGTACCAGATTTCTTCATCTGAATGTTGCCATCGCAGGTGGACGGACTAGGCGGTACCGGTACGCCGCCCGGGGGAGCCCACCGGCGCCGCGGTGACCGTGTCCTAACCTGGGGAACAGCCAGCGCCGGTCAAGCACCAAAGGGACTTAAGCATGCCGATCGCCGAGATCACTCGTCACGAGACCAGCCGCCGGGCCGAGTTGCTGACAGTGCACTCGTATTCGGTGGAGCTGGACCTGACCTGCGGCGAAAAGATCTTCAGGTCGACCTCGGTCATCGACTTCGACTGCGGCGAGCCGGGCGCGGCCACCTACGCCGACCTGGTCGCGGAGGACGTGCACGAGATCACGCTCAACGGCCGGGCCATCGACCCGGCGCAAGCCTGCTCCGAGGGGCGGATCGCGCTGACTGGGCTCGCCGCGCGCAACGAACTGCGGGTGGTTGCCGAGTGCGCGTACACCGCCGACTCCAAGGGCATGCACCGCGCCACGGACTCGGCCGACGGCCGGGTCTACTGCTACACCAACTTCGAGCCCGCCGACGCGCGCCGGGTCTATGCCAACTTCGAGCAGCCCGACCTGAAGGCCGCGTTCACCTTCCACGTCATCGCGCCCGCGCACTGGACCGTGGTGTCAAACCAGCCTGCTCCTGAGCCGCAAGACGCTGGCGACGGCGCGTCGGTCTGGCATTTCCCGCCGACGCCGCGGATCTCGACGTACCTGACCGTGGTCGTGGCCGGCGAGTACCACGTTGAGACCGACTCGCACACCACGCCGGGCGGCCAGGTGATCCCTCTCGCCATCGCGTGCCGGCAGTCGCTGGCCGGCCACCTCGAGGCGACCGACATGTTCACCGTGACCAAGCAGGGCCTCGACTACTACACGGAGCTGTTCGACAGCGAGTACCCGTTCGCCAAGTACGACCAGGCCTTTGTGCCTGAGTTCAGTGCCGGCGCGATGGAGAACCCAGGATGCGTGACGTTCTCCGAGCGGATGCTCTTCCGGTCCAAGGTGACCGACATGATGTACGAGCTGCGGGCCATGGTGATCTTGCACGAGATGGCGCACATGTGGTTCGGCGACCTGGTGACCATGAAGTGGTGGGACGACCTGTGGCTCAACGAGTCGTTCGCCGACTACAGCGCCGCGCTGGCCAGTTCCGAGGGCACTCGGTTCACCGACGCCTGGACCACCTTCTCGGGTTCGCGCAAGACCTGGGGTTACATGCAGGACCAGCTGCCGACCACGCATCCGATCGCGGCCGACGTCTCCACGCTGAGCGAGGCCATCGCGAACTTTGACGGGATCAGCTACGCCAAGGGCGCCTCCGTGCTCAAGCAGCTGGCCGCCTACCTGGGCCGGGACAATTTCTTCGCCGGCATCCGGGCCTATTTCACCGAGCACGGTTACGGCAATGCCACGCTTGCCAGCCTGCTCGCGGCGCTCGAGCGGAGCTCAGGCGTGAGCCTGGGCGACTGGTCGAAGGCGTGGCTGCAGACGGCCGGACCGAACACGCTCCGCAGTGAGTTCGCTGTCGGGGCGGATGGCAGGTTCACGACCTTCGCCGTGCTCCAGGAAGCGGCACCCGAGCACCCGACGCTGCGGCCTCATCACATCGCGGTCGGCTTGTACAACATGACCCCCGACGGTGCCCTCGTGCGCACGCAGCAGGTCGAGGTCGACATCAGCGGTGCCCGGACCGAGGTCCCCGCCCTGGTCGGCCTGGCGCAGCCGGACCTGATCCTGCTCAACGACGACGACCTCGGCTACGCCATCGTCCGGTTCGACCACCGGTCGCTGGCCACGCTGACCGCGTCAATCGGGGCCTTTAGCGACTCACTCGCCCGCACCGTCAGCTGGAGTGCGGTGCTGGACATGGTGCAGCGCGCCGAGCTGTCGGTCCCCGCGTTCGTCGCGATCCTGGTCGGCGGAATGAGCAAGGAACCGGCCGTCTCTGTCCTCCAGATCCTGCACATCACCGCCGCCCGCCTGATGGCAGTCGCCGCCGACCCGCGCTGGCTTCCGAGCGGCAAGGAGCAGCTCGCCACGGCCGCGCTGGAGTTGCTGCCGGCGGCCGATCCGGGCAGCGATCATCAGCTCGCCTGGATCCAGTTGCTGGGCTGGACGGCGGTCACGACCGCGCAGCTGGATTTCCTGGCCGGGATTTTGGCTGGGAACGGGGTTGTACCTGGGCTGGCGGTCGATACGGAGCTACGGTGGGCTCTGCTACGCCGGCTGGCCAGCATGGGCCGGGCAGATGACTCGGACATCGACGCCGAGCTCGCGCTCGACCCGACCGACGCTGGCCGCCGGCACGCAGCGGCCAGCCGCGCCTCGATCCCTGACGCCGAGCACAAGGCAGCGGCGTGGCAGCTCATGACGCAGTCGCAGGAGCTAGGCCATGAAGGCGTCGCGGCGGTCGCGGTCGGCTTCGGCCAGGCCGAGCACGCCGAGTTGCTCACGCCGTACGTGGATCTGTACTTCGAGGCGCTGCCAGAGATCTGGGAGACGCGCGGCGAGCACCTCAAGCGACTGCTAGCCGATGGCCTGTTCCCCTCCTGGGCGGCGTCGCCTGAGTTGCTGCAGCGGGTGGACGACTTCCTCGCCGCCGAGGCCCGCGACCCGTCGATGGTGCGTGTGCTCGTCGAGCGTCGCGACGTCGTAGACCGGGCGCTGCAATCACGCGCCCTATCTGTTAAATAGCACTGCCTGAACCTGGTCCATTCGGGTTGTGCGTCGCAATCCCGCTCGTTACGTTATAACTCGACATCAACGGCGATGAACGGGGCAGTCGCGTGAACGGTGCGGAGATCACCAGGGCGGAGACCAGCGAGCGGGCCCGCCTCTTGCGCGTCGGCTCTTACGAGGTCGAGCTGGACCTGACCCGAGGTGGTGAAGTCTTCGGCTCGACCTCGCTGATCACCTTCGAATGCACGGAGCCTGGCGCCGCGAGCTACGCGGACCTGATCGCGCAGACCGTGCACGAGATCACCCTCAACGGCACACCTGTCGATCCGGCCACCGCGTACGCGGATGGGCGGATAGCGCTGACCGGGCTGGCCAGCCGCAACGAGCTGCGGGTCGTGGCTGACTGTGATTACGGGACCGGCGGATTCGGCCTCCAGCGCTCGGTCGACTCCGCCGATGGCAAGGTCTACGCGTTCACGCAGTTCGAGGCCGCGCACGCCCGGCGGGTGTTCGCGAACTTCGAGCAACCCGACCTGAAAGCCACGTTCACCTTTCACGTCAAGGCGCCGGCGCACTGGACTGTCCTGTCCAACCAGCCGGCGCCAGAACCGCAACCCGCTGGCGAGGGTGGCGGCGGGGCCGCGATGTGGAGCTTCCCGGCCACGCCGCGGATCTCGACCTACCTCACCGCGATCGCGGCGGGCGAATACCACGTGGTCCGCGACTCGCACACCACGCCGAGCGGCCAGGTGATCCCCCTCGCGGCGGCCTGCCGCCAGTCAATGGTCCCGTTCCTCGACCTGGCGGACATCCTCCTCGTGACCAGGCAAGGGCTGGATTACTTCACCGGCCTGTTCGGCGGCGAGTATCCGTTCGACAAGTACGACCAGGTCTTCGTTCCTGACAATGCGGGAGCGATGGAAAACGTCGGGTGCGTCATCCTCACTGAGTCGCTGCTTTTCCGCTCCAAGGTGACCGACGCCATGTACGAGCTGCGGGCCGTGATCATCCTCCACGAGATGGCGCACCAGTGGTTCGGTGACCTGGTCACCATGCGGTGGTGGCAGGACCTCTGGCTGAACGAGTCGTTCGCCGAGTTCGCCGGATTCCTTGGGGCAGCCGAGGCGACCCGGTTCACGCAGGCGTGGACAGGGTTCTGCGGCGGCCGGAAGATCGGGGCCTACAGCCAGGATCAGCTGCCGTCCACGCACCCGATCGCTGCCGACGTGCCGACGCTGAGCCAGGCTGAGGCCAACTTCGACGCCATCAGCTACGCCAAGGGCGCGTCCGTCCTCAAGCAGCTGGTCGCCTACATCGGCCGGGACGCCTTCTTCGCCGGGATCCGCGCTTACTTCGCCGAGCACGGCTGGGGTAACGCGACGCTCGCTGACCTGCTCCGCGCGCTGGAGGCAAGCTCTGGCCGCAGCCTGGCGGCCTGGTCGGCAGCCTGGCTGGAGACTGCCGGGCCCAACACGCTGCGCGCCGAGTTCGCGGCAGGTCCGGACGGCTTGCTTGAGTCGTTCGCGGTGCGCCAGGAAGCGCCCGCCGAGCATCCGACACTGCGGCCGCACCACCTCGCGATCGGCTTGTACAACCTCGTCGACGGGGCGCTCATCCGGACGCACCAGGTGACCGCCGACGTCGCCGGGCCAAGGACCGAGGTACCTGCGCTCGCCGGGATCACGCAGCCCGACCTGATCCTGCTCAACGACGACGACCTTGACTACGCCGTCGTTCGGTTCGACGAGCGCTCGCTGGCGACGCTGAAACAGCACATCGGCCGGTTCCGCGACGGGCTCGCGCGCACGCTGTGCTGGAGTGCCGTCGTTGACATGGCCAGCCAGGCCGAGCTGTCGGTACCGGCCTTCGTCCAGATCGTCGCGGCCGGCATGGGCAGCGAGACGTCGGTGGCGGTGCTCCAGCTGCTGCATGCTGAGACGCTCCAGCTGCTGGCAACCAGTGTGGACCCGGACTGGGTGCGCAGTGGCAAGGAAGTGCTGGCGAGCGAGGCGATCCCGCTGCTGCGGGCGGCCGAGCCGGGCAGCGACCACCAGCTGGCGTGGGCGCAGCTGCTCGCCGCGACCGCAGTGACGCCGGAGCAGCTGGACCTGGTCGCTGGCCTGCTGGACGGCAGCACAGAAGTTCCCGGCCTGGCCGTGGACACTGAGCTGCGCTGGTCGCTCCTTCGCCGGGTGGCCGCGACCGGACGAGCCGGCGACGCTGATATCGACGCCGAGTTGGAGCGCGATAGCACAGACGCGGGGCGCCGGAACGCCGCGGCGGCAAGGGCCGGCATTCCCGACGCCGAGCACAAGGCAGCGGCCTGGCATCAGGTCGCGGAGACCACCGAGCTCGGGCTTGAGGAATCCATCGCGGTCGCGCGAGCATTCAACTCGCCCGAGCACGCGGCTCTGCTTGCGCCGTACGTGGCCAGATACTTCGAGCAGGTGCCGGTCATCTGGGCGGCGCAGGCTGATCTGCTGCGCGCGTTCCTCAGCCGCACGCTGTTCCCGTACTCGGCCGCCTCGCCGGAGCTCCTGGCTCAGGTAGACACGTTCCTGGCCACGCCGGACCTCGATCCGTCGCTTAGCCGGGCGATTATCGAGGGCCGCGACGTCGTCGCCAAGGCGCTGCGGTCGCGCGCGCTGCCCGGTTAGCTCGTCGACCCGAAGGCGGATCCTTCTATGCAGATCGCCGAGATCACCCGAGCCGAGACGAGCGAGCGGGCCCGGCTGCTGGCCGTCGACACTTACGCCGTGACGCTGGACCTGACCCGCGGCAGCGAGGTCTTCGGGTCGACGTCCGTCATCAGGTTCGGCTGCACTGAGCCGGGCGCCGCCACCTACGTGGACCTCGTGGCCGCGTCTGTGCGCGAGATCACGCTGAACGGGGTTCATATCGACCCGGCGACCGCGTGGGCGGACGGGCGGATCGCCCTGCAAGGCCTGACTGCACAGAACGAGCTGACGGTTGTCGCCGACTGCCGCTATTCGCGCGACGGCACCGGGCTGCACCGCGCGGTCGACCCAGCTGATCAGAAGGTCTACACCTACACCAAGTTCGAGCCCGCGTATGCGCGCACGGTCTACGCGAACTTTGAGCAGCCCGACCTTAAGGCCAGCTTCAGCATCTCGGTCGTCGTTCCGGCCCACTGGAGCGTGCTATCGAATGAACCACGGGCCAACGAGTCACTGGGCGGGCAGGCGCCAGCCGAGGACGGGTCGGTCGTCTGGCGGTTCTCGCCCACGCCGCGCCTGCCGACGTACCTGTTCGCGGTCGCGGCCGGCGAGTACGAGGTTGTCCGCGCGACACACACGACGCCAGGCGGCCAGGCGATCCCGCTGGGGCTGGCGTGCAGGGCGTCGATGGCCGAGTTTCTCGCGGCCGAGGACATCCTCGACATCACCCGCAAAGGGCTGGACTATTACCCGGCGCTGTTCCAGACGCCGTACCCGTTCAGCAAGTACGACCAGGTCTTCGTGCCGGAGTACAGCGTCGGGGCGACCGAGAACGCTGGCTGCGTGATCTTCACCGACCAGCTCCTGTTCCGGTCCAGGGTCACCGACACGCTCAATGAGCTGCGCGCGAGCGTGATCCTGCACGAGATGGCGCACATGTGGTTCGGCGACCTGGTGACCATGAAGTGGTGGGACGACTTGTGGCTCAACGAGTCGTTCGCCGAGTACTGCGCGGCGCTGGCCAGCGTTGAGGCGACGCCGTACACGGGCGCCTGGACCACTTTCGCCATGGGCCGCAAGGCGTGGGGGTACGTGCAGGATCAGCTACCGTCCACGCATCCGATCGCCGCTGACGTCGCGACGCTCAGCGAAGCGATCGCCAACTTCGACGGGATCAGCTACGCCAAGGGCGCCTCCGTGCTTCGCCAGCTTGTCGCCAGGATCGGGCGAGAGAGCTTCTTTGCCGGGATCCGGACGTACTTCGCGATTTACGGCTGGGGCAACGCGACGCTGGCCGACTGGCTCAGCACGCTGGAGGCCAGTTCGGACACCAGCCTGACGGACTGGTCCAAGGCCTGGCTGGAGACACCGGGCCCGAGCACGCTGCGCAGCGAGTTCGACATCGACACCGACGGCTCGATCGCAACGTTCGCCGTCCTGCAGGAGGCACCCGCCCAGCATCCGACGCTGCGGCCGCATCGCCTCGCCATCGGCCTGTACAACCTGGCCGACGGGGCCCTGGTGCGCACGACGCAGGTGCGGACCGACATCGCCGGGGCCCGGACTGTGATCCCCGAGCTGACCGGCGTCGCGCAGCCAGACCTTGTTGTCCTGAACGATGATGATCTGAGCTACGCGCTCGTTCGGTTCGACGACCGCTCGATAACGACGTTGACCTCGTCAATCGGCCTGCTGCGCGATTCGCTCACGCGGGCGGTCTGCTGGACCTCCGTCATCGACATGGTCCGGCAGGCCGAGCTGTCCATGCCCGCGTTCATCACGATGGTGGCGGGCGCTGTGGCGGGCGAGCCGTCGGTCGCGGCGCTCCAGAGTCTGCTGGAGAACTGCCGGGAGCTGATGCGGACGATGGCTGATCCGGCCTGGGTCCGGACCGGCTACCGGGAACTGGCCGACGCGGGCGCCCGGCTCTTGCTGGCTGCCCCGCCCGGCAGCGATCATCAGCTCGCGTGGGCGCAGCTATTGAGCTGGACTGCAACCTCGCCCGAGCAGCTCGACCTCATCGGCGGGCTGCTCGACGGCAGCGCCGTGCCCACGAACCTGATCGTCGGCACGGAACTGCGCTGGGCGCTCCTCCAGCGCCTAGCTGTCGCCGGGCGGGCAGGTGACGCCGAGATCGACGCGCAACTGCATCAGGACAGCACCGATGCCGGCCACCGAAACGCGGCGGCCTGCCGGGCTGCCATCGGCGACGGCGAGCATAAGGCGGCAGCGTGGCGGCTCCTGACACAGTCCGCGGACATCTCCACCGACCTGCTGCGATCGGTGGCGTTCGGGTTCCACCAGCCCGAGCAGGCGGCACTGCTGGCCCCATACGCGCGGCGTTACTTCGAGGCGCTGCCAGACATCTGGTCGGCCAGCGGCGGCCACCTGCGCGTGGCGCGCGGTGCGGCGCTGTTCCCGGTAACCGCCGCCAGCCGCGAACTGCTCGAGCAGATCGACGAGTTCCTCGCTGCGGGCGGGCGCGAGCCGGGCCTCGTCCGGGTCCTGATCGAACGCCGGGATCTCGTGGTTCGGGCCTTGCGCTCCAGGGCGTTGCCGGCCCTGCCGGAGTAAGACACGCCGAGCCGCGGTCGGCGTCCTACCCGGATTTCTGCGATCATTCGCGGTCGACGAGCGCATCACAGTGCGGCTCTGACCTGGCCATAGTCCGGAAGGTGAGTACTCGGTAACGCTAAGTATCGGCTCGAAAGCTCGATAACGCAGCGATCACAGTCGGCGTTGCCGCATGATGTATTGACTCCACATCGGGCAGAGACGCCGCATCAGTCTCGGGAGTAACAGTCGGTATGACAGCGGGACGGCCGCAGAACCAGCAAGATCTGCGGTGGCCATACGCCGAGAACGACGACACCGGACCGGCTGGTTCGGGCCGCGGGCGTCTCGCCACCGACACCGATTCATCGGCCACCGGGTACACCGTATTCGGCGACAACCATCCGAGCGGGCCGTTGCCGATCGGGCCGATGCGCGATCCGAAGCAGCAGCAGCGCGGCCGCCTCGGGCGCAAGTCGCGCGGCAGCCGGAACGAGCCAGGGCCTGAGGACGCGGTCGCTGGTGATGCGGACTACGACTGGATCAAGTATCTCGGCGAAGCCGGCCCGGCGCAGGAGTCACGGCGCCCGGCTGAGACTGCACCTCGTTCTCCCGCTCCCGCAGATCGCCCGGCCGCTGATCGCCCCTCCGCAGACCACGCGGCCGAGTCTGCCGATCGCCCGGCTGGAAGCCGTTGGTCGCGTACGTCTGGTCGTAGCGCAGAGCCAGCTGATCCCCGCGGATTTGCCGAGTCGCCAGGTCCAAGCGGCGAGGAGCGAGACGGTGGCCGTGGCGCCGGGCGTCTCCTGCCTCGTCGCCACGCGGCCTCGGCCGGTCGGGCGCCGGCCGGCCCGGCGCCGGCCGCCGAAGCCCCGGCGGCTCCTGCCGCTGCCACGCGGGCCCCGTCGGCTCCTGCCGCTGCGACGCCGGCCCCGTCGGCTCCGGCCCCTTCGATTGCGGCAAGGCGCGGGCCAGCAGCGCCGCCCGCTGATCTTGGCGCTAGGTCTGCCCACAGCCGGATGAGCCGCTTCACCGATACGGCCGACACCCACCCAGCGAGCCGGGTGGACCCCGCAAGCCGGGTAGCCCCGGCTGACGGCCCGGCGCAGGCTGGCTCGCGTGGCGACCGCACCGCGGCGGCGCGTTCCGACCGACGAGGTCACGAGTTGCCCAGTCGTGCTCGGCCAGCACAGGAGTGGTCGGCCCCTGCCGGTCCCCGTGCCGATTTCGGCCGGCCCGGCGACAGGCCGCGGACGCAGGACACCGGATCCTGGGACACCGGCTCCGCATGGCCAGAGACAGAGACAACCCAGGCGCAGCCGGCGTGGCCGCAGACCAGCCAGCCGTATGGGTCGCCGTCAAGATGGCCCGGAGCTGAGCGTCAGGACCCGACCGCAGTACGCGCGGCCGAGACCCGGCTGGCGCCTCCGGTCCCGCCCGCCGATCAGCCGCGTCGTCTGCACCGCTGGACTCCGGCCAGCGCCCGCACGACGGACACTGCGGACGGCCCCGCCACCTTCGCCGGGCCGATGGACTTCAATCCGCGGCGGTCGCAGACTTCGGCCCCGCCGACTCAGGCGGCCGCAGGGGTTCGCGCTGCACCTGAGCGCGACCTTGAGCTACCTGAACATGATTCAGACCTAGAGCAAGACGCGGCTCCGGCGAAGCGCGGTGGCCGCGGTAAGGCAGCCCGGGCCGGCAAGGCAGCCCGCAAGGCGGATCGCGTCGGCGCGGATCCGGCAGGCAAGGCAGATCGCGCTGGCAAGGCTGATCGCGTCGGCAAGGCTGATCGCGCCGACAAGGCAGGTCGGAATGCGCGTCGTGCTGCAGCCGGGTCTGAGGCTGACCGCCTCAGCGGCCTGCCGGTAACAGCGGCCGCGCGGACTGAGGTGCCGTCGAGGGCCGCGTCGGCCATGACCGCGTCCCCGGTGGCTAGGTCCGCCATGACCGGGTCCGCCATGACCGGGTCCGCGATGACGGGGTCGGCCACGACAGGACCGTTGACGGCCGCCCTGTCGATTGACGCGCCAGCCCGGCCGTCGCGCAGCACTGCCACGCCCGGTGCCCCGAGCCGATCGCGGCGTGCCGCGGCCCGCCGGGCGCGCCGCCGCCGCCCCGTATACGTGGCCATCGGCGCAAGCATCGTCGTTCTCGTCGCGCTGGTCGCCGTCCTGGCACACGGCAAGTTCGCCAGCAGCGGTCCGGCGCACACGATCTCGACGCCGACGAGGCTTAAGGCGTTCGCGCTCGAGCCGCAGCTCGCGCAAGGCATGGGTGCCCAAGCGCTGCGGGCTGACATCGTCAAGAAGGGCAGCGGCGAGGCTTCCCACGTTGTCGACGCGGTGTACGAGATCAGCAGTGGCCCGGCTGCCAAGTCGGGCCCGCTCATCGTCTTGTTCATCGGTGGCAACCTGTCGGGTTCGGCAAGCTCGTTTGTCTCAAGCTTCACTGGCCTGCTGCGAGGCGCGTTCGTGACCAGCCCAGGCGCACTGGGCGGGCAGGCCGCCTGCGTGCCCGGATATGCCGGTCACCCAGCAGAATGCGCGTGGGCCGACAACGACACGTTCGGGCTGTTCGCTTCGCCGACTCTGAGCGCCGCAGCCCTTGGCAACGAACTGCGGTCACTGCGTCCACTCGTGGAGCACGTCCGCAAGTAGGACGACAGGCAGTGCAGGACGGAACGCAGGACCGGGCGCGCTAGCGCGGGCCTGGTCTGCCGGGTTCTGCTACGACGGCTGCTTGGCGCCGGGTTCCTCGTTGATCTTCGGCTTACGCAGCGACAGCCTGGCGATCGCGATGGTAACGGCACCCGCTAGGACGACGAGGCCGACGATCTGACCGCCGAGCAACTGGGCATCGAGCGGAACGGAAGCGGCGGTGTTGGCCGCGTGCAATGTCGGGCGCGCCTGAGCAGGCGGGAGGCCAAGCGACCCCGTTCCCGTTGTTGGCGAAGCCCCGACCGTCGGGAAAAGGCCCGATGGATTTGTTGGCGAGATACCAGTGCCCGGAATCGCGGGCAGCACCTCGGGTACGGGCAGTGTCACAGACGAGCCGCTAGTTCCCGGCGTGGCAGTCAGCACTACTACGTCAGTCGTGGAGCCTGAGAACGAGGATGCGCCAGGCGCCGACGCTTGCCCCGTTACCTGTAGTTCCTCGCCAAGGCTTGCCTGGGCCTTCACCGGGACCGTGGCCTCGAGCTCATCGGCCTGCCCGACGGCCAGGTTGCCCACTCTGCAGGTGGCGCCGCTTGCCGACGGGCAGACGGTGAACTTGAGTGCACCTAGGTCTGGGGCGGCTGCCACCTGGCCCTTCACTACCACGCCTGTGCTTGCTGCCTTGGTGCTCCACACCCAGATCACGAAGCTGGCCGTCGTCCCAGCCTGGACCTCTGACGCTGAGGACAGTGACTGGACGAGAACGCAGAGCTGCGGCGTTATCTGGCCCGCTGGCGGGGATGTCGGGGACGTGCTCGGCGACGGCGACGGGCTTGTCGGCGTACTGGAACTCGCGCTCGGATCCGGGCTCGCGCTCGGCGAGGAGGACGGCGATGTCGATGATGAACTGTCGGTGGGTGACGCCGTGGGGGTGTCGGTGGGCGACGGGCTTGAGCTGTCGGTGGGTGACGGCGAAGGGGTGTCGGTGGGTGACGGCGACGGCGTGTCGGTGGGCGACGGGCTTGAGCTGTCGGTCGGTGATGCCGCGGTTGTGTCAGTGGGTGACTGCGACGGCGTGTCGGTGGGCGACGCGCTGGAACTGTCGCTGGGTGACGTCGTGGGCGTATCAGCGGGTATGAATGCGGCTGTCAGCACTGCCGTCGTCCCTGCTGTCTTCCCTGCGGTTTTCACGGCCGTCAGCAACGCCGTCTTCGGCAGCGACGAGCAGGTTGTGCTGGGCGGGGAAGGCGGTGCGGT
>DATHPF010000326.1:0-29821 GCA_035484155.1 Streptosporangiaceae bacterium | reverse complement strand
AGCCGCGCTGCCGGTCCGCAGCGGACCTGGCCGCGGACCAGAGCCGGCGCCGGAGCGATGCAACCATCTTGCCGGCACTGTATCGGTACATGCCCCCTGCCCTCCAATCGGTTGGCCGCTGACCTGCGCGCGACATCCGCTAGCGTCCACCTGAGTCCGGCGGAATCCAGGGGCATTGGCTCCCCCATTGGCTCCCTGGGAGCCATGTCTCTCGTCACATTCGCCCCACTTGTGACAAACGAAAGCGGGCCGCCGCAGCGCTCCAACGCCGCGACGGCCCTAGGCAACCGTCCCCAAGGAGGAGATCGCCATGCACCCAACTATCGCGCAGGCCACGCTCGTGGTCGTCTGCTACGCCTGCTGCGGCGATCCCAAGCTGCGCCCGCTCTGTAAGCGGTGCACGGGTACCGGCGCCGAACCCACGACGTGCGAAGTGAACGCCGAACTGGCGGCACGCCTGCCGTCCGCGCGCATTAGTTCCAAGTGTTACTGGCTGAAGTCGGATGCGTGAAAGCCCTACGGATACGACGCCTGCATGTTGAGGTACACGTTGCGCAGCCCGTTCATGGTCACCGTGCAGGTGGTCTTGTCGCTGGACACCGCGTCGCAGCCGTCCCAGTTTTCTATGGCCGTGCCGGCGGTGGCGAACGAGGGGATCGATGCGGTCAGCGTGACGACCGTGCCGCCGTTGAGATCCTCAGTGCAGACGTTCCCGAGAATGTTCGCGTCCGGATCCGCGCTGGCGGCGCAGTCGATCTGCCCGGAGGGGTCGAGCACTTGGACGAAGCCGCAGCCGGCATCGTCGGCGCAATCACCGGTCGCGTGCGGTTCGGTGATGGTGAGGTTGAGCGCGTACACCGGGTTGGTCTGGGCGCACAGCCAGCTGATCGAATCCGTCCCGTCGCTTTGGGGTGCGTAGGTCACCTTCAGCGTGCCTGCCTGGGCGGTGCCCTGGTCGCACGGTGATCCGATCATGGCGTCCAGTCCGCTGACTGAGCCTGGCGGTCCCTGCGGCCCAGCAGCGCCCGCCGGACCCGGCGGCCCGGTGGCTCCCGTGGCTCCCGTCGCCCCGGCAGGTCCCTGGATGCTCTGCGTACTGTCCGTCCACGCAGACGCAGTGCACGTGTAAACCTCGCCGTCGGTTAGATCAACGTCGGTATCGCCGTTCGTGCAGGGACTGGTGGTGGGTACGGCAACGCTTGTCACCATGCTCGCGCCTGGAGGGCCTGCTGGCCCGGCTGCGCCTATCGCGCCAGCCGGTCCCGCGGGACCTGCCGCGCCCGCCGGACCGGTCTGGTTCCAGGAGATCGCCGTGGTGCCTTTGGGGCACGCCGTGCCCGCGTCCTGGAGCACGAACACATGGCTGCCATTCAGAGCCTGGTTTGTGTAGCAACCGCTGATAACTCCGGAAGACACCGGGCCGCTGCTCGCGATAGCTGCGCCAGCCACGCCAGCGCCCGTTAAGGCGAGCGCCACCAGACCTGAGATGATCCCGGCCCGTTTGCTGATCATGCGCATTTTCCGCTCTCCTCTCGTGAGCGGCCCGCCGGCCGAGAGGAGTGGCCGGCGGGTCCGCCTTCCGCCCATGATGAGCCTCGGCGGCACGCGCTAGCGTCCGTGAAATTACCTACTTTTAGCGACCACGGGGATGATTGCGGCCGCTTCGGTGGCGGTGCAGATGAGCTAGCGCCCGGCTTCGTGCTGCGGCTTGGGCGCGCGGCAGTTCGGGCGAGCAGGACACGGGCCACCGGCGTGGGCGCGGGCGCGGCTTAAGCGCCACGTCGTCATGCTGCCCGAGGCCATGGCGTTGTGGCACGCCAGGCGGTCGCCGAGCTGATCGACCTCACCCGGCGCCGGGAGGAACGCGAAGACGCCGTCATCGGCCGCATGCGGCCCCAGGCGCCGCTACCTGAGCGGCTGGCTCCGGTCCCGCTGTCCCCCGCTGCTTACCTGCCGCCGAGCCCGCGGCGCAGGCCCAGAGGTGGAAATGCAGTGGCTGGCAGCGGGATAGCCGGGTAGAAAGGCCAGCATGACTGCGAGCTACCCAATCCGGATCATCACGCCGGCCGATCTCGAGGCGTTCAGCGCGGTCCCTAGTCAGGCCTTCCTCGAGGACTGGTCACCCGAGGCTCGCGAACTCGAGGGCAAGCTCATCGAGTTCGACCGCACCATCGCGGCCTTCGACGGCGCTCAGATGGTCGGCACGGCCGGCGCCTACTCCTTCCGCCTGACAGTTCCCGGTGGCGTCGCCGACGCGGCCGGAGTGTCGCTGGTGGCCGTCCTGCCGAGCCACCGGCGCCGGGGGATCTTGACCGACATGATGACGCACGTGATAGCTGACGCACGCCAGCGGGGCGAGGCCATCGCCATCTTGTACGCGTCGGAGTCTGGCATCTACGGCCGCTTCGGCTTTGGCATCGCCGCGTGGCAGCAGCGTATCCGCATAGGCCGTGGCAACGGCCGGCTCGGCCTCGGCGCTGCCGTGCCCGCGTCGAAGGAGCTGAGCCTGCGCCTCGCCGTGCCTGCTGAGGTCAGATCGGACCTGATGCGGGTCTTCGACGCCGTGCTGCCGCGCCGACCGGGAATGCTGGCGCGGAACGAGCTCTGGTGGGACGCCGTGCTCTCCGATGAGCCGTTCATGCGCGACGGCATGTCGCAAATGCGCTGCGTCCTCGCCGCGGACCAGGCGGGGCCGCGCGGGTACGCGACGTACCGGACCCAGTCGGCGTGGACCGATGGCCTCGCCGACGGCAGGATCCGGCTGCGCGAGCTCTATGCCCTGGACCCGGCAGCCGAGGCCGCCCTGTGGGCCGATCTGTTCAGCCGTGACCTTGTTGGCGAGGTTGTCGCGCCCAGCCGCCCCGTCGACGATCCGCTCCTGGCGATGCTGGCCGATCCGCGCCGGGCCGTTCCCCACGTGAGCGATGGGCTGTGGGTGCGGCTCGTCGACCTGCCGGCCGCGATGGTCCAGCGGAAGTATGCGAGCGCGATCGACGTCGTGCTCGACGTGCTGGATCCCGCTATGCCGGACAATGCCGGCCGCTGGCGGCTCGCCAGCGGCGGTCCCGACGACGACGGCGCGCAATGCGAGCGCAGCACGGCGCCGGCCGATCTCCTGATGTCCGCTTCCGCACTCGGCGCGGCTTACCTGGGCGGCGCGAGCCTGGGCCAGCTCGCGGCAGCCGGGCAAATCACCGAGCGCACCCCAGGCGCGCTGGCGCGCCTGGCTGCGGCGATGTCGTGGGATCCGCGGCCATGGTGCAACATGATGTTCTGAACTACCACCAGAACGGGAACGGGCTGGTTCATGACCACCATGAAGATCACGCTCGACGCCGCGATGCGAGCACGGGACGTTTCGCCGCCCGCCCCAGTAGATGACGGCATGGTCGGTGATGACGCGGTCAATGAGAACACCGTCGCTGACGGTAATAGCGCCGGCGACGACGTGATGCAGACGGCCACGCGCGACGGCATGCAACCTTAGGGCAGGGGCGGCAGCTGGCCGTTCTCCTCATACGCCGCGATCATCTTCAGTCGCCGGACGTGCCGCGGCTCATCCGAGAACGCCGTCTCTACGAACACCTTCGCGAAGCCCACCGCATCGGGAATCGAGTACTCGCGTGCGCCGAGGCTGAGCACGTTCGCGTCGTTGTGGAACCGGGCAAGGCGCGCTGTCTCGTCGCTCCACGCGATGGCAGCCCGGACGCCGCGGACCTTGTTGGACGCGATCTGCTCGCCGTTGCCAGAGCCGCCGATCACGATGCCCAGGCTGCCCGGATCGCCGACAGCGGCCGTGGCGGCCCGCATCACGTAGACCGGGTAGTCGTCATCGGGGTCGTAGCTCGACGGACCGCAGTCGACGGGCTCGTGCCCAGCTTGCGTGAGCCACTCCACCAGGCTGGCCTTCAGCTGGAAGCCGGCGTGGTCAGATCCCAGGTATACGCGCACAGCGCAAGTCTGGCACAGCACAAATCTGGCACGGCGTTCGCCTGGCCGGCCCGCGCCCCCAGGCTGGAACCGGAGCGACGGCCGCCGATAATGCCCGGACCATGCAGCAATTCGTGATACAACGCTTGCTGACAGTGACCAGCAGCCGACGGCGGTGCCATCCCCATGACGTCCCTGACCACACCCGGCAACATCGCCGGTCTGGTCCTGCTCGCGGCGGGGATCGTCGCGGTCGTGGCCCGCGCGACGGCGAGCCGACTCGCTGAGAGTCGCTCGGCCCGGGCCGCGCCCGCTTACCACGGCCAGCACCCGCTCGCCCAGCGCGTGCCAGCCCAGCGCGTGCCAGCCCAGCTCGTCCCGGTCCAGCGCGTTGCGCCGCGGGCGTCGGTCGTGGCTATCCCCGCGCAGTCAACCTGGCAGTCCCGAGCTGGCCACGCGCCTCGCGTGCACGACCTGGCCAGCAATGGGCCCGGCGGCTAGCTACCCCGATGGGGAGGTACGGGGCCGTCTAGTCGAAGATCGGGTCCCTGGTCCGGCTGCGCTTGAGCTCGAAGAAGCCGTCGGTCCCGGCGACCAGTAGCACGCCGTCCCACAGCTGCCCGGCGGCCTCTCCCCGCGGGATCGGCGAGATGACGGGGCCGAAGAACGAGGTCCCGTTGACCGAGATCACCGGAGTGCCGACCTCGTAGCCGACGCGGTCCATGCCGTCGGCGTGGGATGCACGCAGCGCCTCGTCATAGGAGTCATCGTTCATCGCGTCCGCCAGCTCGGCCGGCAGGCCCGCCTCGGTGAGCGCGGCCTCGATGGTGGCGCGGTCACGTTCGGCCTTCTCGTGGTGGAACCGCGTACCCAGCGCGGTGTAGAGCGGCAGCAGCACGTCCGGCCCGAACTTCTGCTCAGCGGCGATGCACACCCGGACCGGCCCCCAGGCCTGCCGCATGAGCTCCATGTACTGCTCGGGCATGTCCTTGCCCTCGTTGAGCACCGCGAGGCTCATGACGTGCCAGCGCGCCTGGACGGGACGAACCTTCTCGACCTCCAGGACCCAGCGGCTGGCGATCCACGCCCAGGGACATAGCGGATCAAACCAGAAGTCCAGTTGAGTAGGCTCCTGCGCGGGCATGCTGTCTCCTTCGACGATCTCGGTTGCTTGCGGCAACCAGGAAACTGCATTGCGCATTCCGGCTCGTACGCGCCAGAGTGCCCGAGGACGACCTAGCGGAAAGGACCAGTCCAGTGCCGAGCAACCTCACGCGCGACGAGGCGCGGGATCGAGCGGACCTCCTGGCAGTCGAGTCCTACCAGGTAGAACTCGACCTCACCGGCTCGGACACGACGTTCGGCTCGGTCACGACGGTCCGGTTCAGCTGCGCCAGGCCGGGCACCGAGACGTTCGTCGAGCTGACCGCGCCTGCTGTGACGCAGATCATGCTGAACGCGGAGCCTGTCGACCTGGCCGCCTTTAACGGTGACCGGATCGCGCTCGCCGGCCTCGCCGCGGATAACGAGCTTCGCATCACCGCCAGCTGCGCCTACTCCAGCATGGGCGAGGGTCTGCACCGGTTCACCGACCCGGCGGACAAGGGCGTCTACCTGTACAGCGACCTGGAGACGTTCGACGCGCACCGCATTTACGCCTGCTTCGACCAGCCCGATCTCAAGGCGACGTTCGAATTCACCGTCACCGGCCAGGATGACTGGACGGTCATCTCGAACATGACGCCGGACGCTGCCGCCGTGCCCGTCGGCCCCGGCGCGGCACGCTGGCACTTCCCGCCCACGCCGGTCATGTCGACCTACATCACCGCCATCGCGGCTGGTCCTTATTTCGAGGTAACGCAGCAGCACGACGGGATCCCGCTTGGCCTCTACTGCCGTCAGTCGCTAGCCAGCTACCTCGATCCTGACGAGATCTTCGAGATCACCGGGCAGGGGTTTGACTACTTCCACCAGGCGTTTGGCGTGCGGTACCCGTTCGGCAAGTACGACCAGCTGTTCGTGCCCGAGTTCAAGGCCGGCGCGATGGAAAACGCCGGCTGCGTGACCTTCGTCGAGGACTACCTCTTCCGGTCCAGGGTCACCGATGCCGACCGGGAAGCAAGGGCGCAGACGATCCTGCACGAGATGGCCCACATGTGGTTCGGTGACCTGGTCACCATGCGGTGGTGGGACGACCTGTGGCTGAACGAGTCTTTTGCCACCTGGGCCGAGATGGTCTCCAGCACCGAGGCCACCAGGTGGACCAACGGCTGGACCGGCTTCGCGCAAGTGATCAAGCCCTGGGCGTACCGACAGGACCAGTTGCCGTCCACACATCCGATCGCCGCCGACATCCCCGACATCGAGGCCGTCGAAGTCAACTTCGACGGCATCACCTACGGAAAAGGCGCGGCTGTGCTCAAGCAGCTTGTCGCCTACGTCGGCCGGGACAACTTCCTCGCCGGAGTCCGCGACTACTTCGGCAAGCATGCCTGGGGCAACGCGACGCTGGCTGACTTCCTGAGCTCGCTGGAGCAGGCATCGGGCCGCGATCTCACCTCTTGGTCCAAGTCCTGGCTGGAGACGGCCGGGGTCAACACCCTGCGGCCATCGTTCGAGCTGGACAGCGAAGGACGGTTCCGGTCGTTCGCGGTGCACCAGGAAGCCCCGGCCGATCACCCGGAGCTGCGCACGCACCGCATCGCGATCGGCCTGTACGACCGCACGGCCGGAGTGCTGAGCCGCCGGCGACAGGTGGAGATCGACATCGTCGGCGCTGCCACCGAGGTCCCTGAGTTGGCTGGCGAGACTGCGCCCGACTTGGTCCTGGTCAACGACGACGACCTGACGTACGCCAAGACCCGGCTCGACGACCACTCGCTGGCCACGGTCGTCGGCTCTATCAGCGACCTCGCCGACCCGCTGGCCGCCGCGCTGTGCTGGTCGGCTGCCTGGGACATGACCAGGGACGCTGAGATGCGGACGCGCGACTTCCTGGCGCTGGTCAGCTCCGGCGCGCCGTCGATCACCGAGCTCTCAGCACTCGAAGGAATCCTGTCGATGACCAGCCTGGCGGTCCGCCGGTACGCCGATCCGCAGTGGCGGTCGGCCGGCATCGCCCAGCTGGAAGACACCTTGCGCGGCTGGCTCCTCGAGGCCGAGCCCGGCTCCGATCGTCAGCTCGCCTACGCCAAAGCGCTGGGCGACAACGCGACGTCGGCGGCCAGCCTGAGCCTGCTGGCCGGGCTGCTCGCGGGCACCGAGTCGATCGACGGGCTCGCCGTCGACACCGAGCTGCGGTGGGAACTGCTGCACAGGCTCGTCAGCCGCGGCCTGGCCGGCCACGCGGAGATCGAGGCCGAGTACGACCGCGACCGGACGGACGCGGGCGAGCGGCATGCCGAGAGCTGCCGGGCCGCCATCCCGAGCGCCGATGCCAAGGCCGCGGCGTGGGCCAAGATCACGAGCGGGACACTGCCGAACGCGACGTTCCGGGCGGCACTCCGCGGCTTCCGCGATCCCGACCAGGATGAGCTGCTGGTGCCTTACACGGACAGGTACTACGGCGCCCTGGCCGGGATGTGGCAGGACGGCGCGTCGGACATGGCTCAGTTTTTCACCAAGGTCGGCTACCCCGACACCGTCGTCAGCGAGGCGGCCATCGAGGCCACAGATGCTTACATCGCGGCCGCTAGCCCTGTCCCCGCACTGCGCAGGCTGCTGACCGAGCGCCGCGACGACGTCGCCAGGGCGCTACGTTGCCGACAGCGGGATGCGCAGCCGGCTCGCTAACTCGCCGCTGACGGCCCGGCACACCGCCCGCAGGAGGTCGGTGCCTGGCAGATCACCGAGCAGGACCGGGCGGCCGGTGTCGTCGCAGAGCGGGATGCGCCAGTTCGGGTACTCGTCGCGAGTGCCGGGGATGTTCTGCGTCCGGCGCTCGCCGACGGCATCGGCGAGCGACACCCCAAGCAGCACGGCGGGCGTCTTGCGTAGGTATCCGTAGAGCGCGACGGTGTACTCGGCGGGGTCAGGCTGGTGACCGGGGGGCAGCAGGCCTTCCGCGACAAGGGCCGCCTGCCAGCGGGCTAGCATCGCTTCCGACTCACCCCGTTCCTGGTCCTCAGAGGTTTTCAGCAACCCCAGCCGGGCCCGGACGGTCACCTGGTCGCCGGTCACGAAGCCGAATACCGGCGGCACGTCGTGCGTGCCCACGGTCGCCATGCAGCCGCGGCGCCACTCCGCCGGGGGCATCGGCGTGCCGTCATCAGAGTGGGCGAACCACAGCATCATCGTGCCGAGGATGCCCTGCTCAGCGAGGTAGTCGCGGATCCACGGGTCGATGGTGCCCAGGTCTTCGCCGATCGCGATAGCGCTCGCGCGCGCAGCGGCGTCCGCCAGTGCGCCGACTGACTTGCGGTGGTCGTACCTGACGTAAGCGCCGCGGTCGGGCGGCTGGCCGAGCGGCACCCACCACAGGCGCATCAGGCCCATCACATGATCGACGCGCAAGCCGCCAGCCTGCCGAAGGGCCGCGTCGAAGAGCTCAGCCAGCGGCCGGTAACTGGCGGCAGCGAGGGCGCGCGGGTTCAGCGGCGGCTGCGACCAGTCCTGACCCAGCTGGTTGAAGCCGTCGGGTGGCGCGCCGACGCTGAACCCCGGCGCCAGGAGGGCGCGGTACGCCCAGGCGTCGGCACCGCCGGGGTGCGAGCCGATGGCCAGGTCATGAATGATGCCGTGCGCCATCCCGGCCGACTTCGCGACGGCCTCCGCGGCCGCAAGCTGCTCATCGGCCTGCCACTGCAGCCAGTCGTGGAACTCGGCACTGTCGCGCAGCTTCTGATCCGCCGCGACCACGTCGGATGCGCGGCCAGGATCGGTGAGCTCGTTGGGCCAGGCGCGCCAGTCGGGTCCGTATGCCTCGGCGAGCGCGCACCAGGTGGACCAGCGCTGCAGGTCACGGCCGCGTTCGGCGCGGAATGCTTCGTAGGCGCGCTTGCGCGACTCAGTCAGCGGGACCTTGCTGATGAGCTCCAGGGCAGCGCGCTTGCCGCGCCAGACTGCGTCTCTGTCGATCAGGTCGGCTGTCGCGTTGCCGGCCCGCAGCGGGGCGGCGATCTCGTGGATCGTGCGCTTGTCCTGAGCCGGGAGCGCGCTGTACTCAAGGATGTCCTCGACCCGGAGGTAGAGCGGACTCGTGAACAGGCGCGTCATCGGCAGATACGGCGACGGGCTGATCGGCGGCAGTGGCTCGGCAGCGTGCAGCGGGTTGATCAGGACGAACCCGGCGCCTAGCTCGGTGGCGCTCCACCTGGCGAGCTGTGCCAGATCGTGCAGGTCACCGTGGCCCCAGGACTCTTTCGACCGGATCGAGTAGAGCTGTACCGCGAAGCCCCACTGGCGTTCGGCCGGAATGCCCGGCCGCAGCCCGTCATCGCGCCCTGAGCCGGGTGATCCCGGCGCGTCCTCTGCGGCGGTGGCCGCCAGCGCGTCCTCGTCGAGGCCGCCGAGCTCGGGTGTCTGCTCGAGCACCGCGAGGATCGCCTCTAGCGTCTCGGCCGGCACCTCCACGTGCTGGCCACGCCAGTCATAGTATTCCGGCGCAATTCCAGCATTTCGGGCGCGCTGCACGAGCTCTGGGTCGGTCACACCTCCATGATTGACCCGCGAGACGGTACCTAATCGGCCCGCGTCGCGCTGTTGGGGCAACGGTTACCTAGTGTGGCCCCTAGAGGGGCAGCAGTAGCGAACTGGTGCCCTTAGCCGGCTCCCCCCACGAGCCAAGTCCACGCTAGTGGCAGGCCTTTCACCCGGCCAACCGCGCCGATCCACGAGACCGTCCCGGCGAACAGGCGTCGGCGCCGCGCGCGACAGTCCCGCCGGGCCGAATCCCGGTTGCGGCAGCGCAGTCACCTGGTCCAAGCTCACCCGGTGACTGCCGCATTCATCCCTGGCGTCGAACTGGCTCGTCTCTACTACGTCGAGGCCGTCGGGCCGCTGCTGCGCGAGGAGTTCCCGCACTTGCGATACACAGCCGCCCTGATAGGCGCTGGCTCGGAAGTGCTCGGGTTCGACTCGCCGCGCTCGACCGACCATGACTGGGGTCCGCGGCTGCAGGTCTTCCTGGCCGACGCCGACGAGGAAAAGGGGCAGGCCGAACACATCAGGCAGGTGCTGGCCCGCAGGCTGCCGTCGGCGTTCCGGGGATGGCCGACCGCGTTCCGGGCGTCGCGGGCCGGCGCCGAGCAGCCGCCCTCGCACTGGGTCACCGTCGCCGGGCTACGGAGCTGGCTGACCCGCAGCCTCGGCTTCGACCCGAGCGGGCCGATGTCGCTGCTCGACTGGCTAGCCACACCGAGCCAGGTGCTAGCGGAGGTTACCGGGGGCGAGGTTTTCCACGACGGGCTTAGCGGCGGCGGCGGGCTCGCGGCGGTTCGGAACCGGCTTGCCTGGTACCCGCATGACGTCTGGCTGCACGTGATGGCCTGCCAGTGGCAGCGAATCGCGGAAGAGGAACCCTTCCCTGGCCGGTGCGCCGAGGCAGGCGACGACCTGGGCTCGAGCGTGGTCACCGCGAGGTTGGTACGCGACCTGATGCGGCTCGCGTTGCTCATGCAGCGGCGCTACCCGCCGTATAGCAAGTGGCTGGGTTCGGGACTGGCGCAAACGGCGGCGGCCGCCGAACTGCTGCCGCCGATGACCGCCGCCGTGCACGCGTCGATGTGGGCAGAGCGGGAGGATCGGCTGAGCGCGTCCTGCGAGGCAGTAGCCCGCCTGCACAACACGCTCGCTGTCACTCCGCCGCTCGATCCGGCCGTCCGGCCGACGTTCTATGAGCGGCCCTATCGCGTGCTCGACTCAGCCCGGTTCGCCGAGGCCCTAAGCGCTCAGATCCGCGACGACGAGGTGCGGGCACTGCCGCTGACGGGCACAGTCGACCAGTTCGTGGACAGTACGACCGCGATCGGGGACCAGTCACTCCTGCGCGCCGCCGTAGCTACGCAGATCAGACAAGCGTGACGACTAAATCGTCAGCCCGACGCGGTGTCAGCGCGCGGCCGAGCCAGTAGCCGGCCAGGACCTGAGCGACCGCGACCAGCGCCGTGAGCGCGATCGTGACCGCCGCGGAGCCTGGCAGCCCGATAGCCGCCGCGATCACCCGTGCCGCGGCCCCGTCGTGCTGGCCGCGCATCTCCGCCCAGGCCAGCGGCGCTCCCCAGCCAACGGCGGCCATAACGGCGACCGCGGGCAGCGCGACGCGCGGGCGCCAGGCGCCGACCCAGTTCGCCAAACCCGCCAGGACGCCCACCACGAACGGCGCGAACCACCAGCCTGCGGCCGCGCCGCCCACGATCAGCAGGCTCCCGGCCAGCAGGCCGAGTAGCCAGACCAGCACGGGCCAGCGGTGATAAGGCCGGATGAACTGAGGCTGGAACGGAACGGGCCGCTCAACGGTGCCAATCCCCTGCGCCCGCAGCTGTCCCAGCCGGTAGGACCCGCGCTTGCCGAGGCGTCTGAATTCGGCGGTCACGGCCCCAGCTCCAGCGGGCCCGCCACACTCGCGCTGGCGCCGCCCAGCGCCCGCCCAGGCACAGCCGACCGAGGCATGGCCAGCGCGGGCATCAGCGCCGGCCCAGACATAGCCAGCCCAGGAACCCCGAATGCGGCCACAGCCAGCACCGGGCTGCGCCCGACGGGCCGGGTCATCGCGGGTAGCAACCTGAAGCGCCAGTCCCAGGCGCCGTGACCGGGCACGAGCATGCGGCCGAGCGCGGGAACGCTGCCAGCACCCGCGCCCAGCACCCCGAGCAGGGCAGCCGACAGTGCCAGTGCAGTTACCCCGTTCCCAACCCGAAGCCTGCGCCGGATTCGCCATGCGGAATCGTTCACCCCGGTCATCCCGTGCCCCCGCATCCTGAGGTGACCTGCCGGCCCTGATCGCCGGCACAGCACATGCTAAAACACTCGCCTGATCACTCCCCCGACCGGTGCAGGAGGTCGAGGAACTGGGCCACGACAGGTCCGTCCGTCGGGCCGCCTTCGCCGCCGTCCACCGTCACCATGGCGAACGCGATATCGGACCGCACGACGCTGTCGTTGAAGCCGATCAGCCAGGCATCGGTGGGCAGCGGGCTGCCGTGCCCGTACTCCGCGGTCCCGGTCTTGGCGTAGGTGCCGGGCGGCAATCCGGTGTTCGCGGCCGTGCCGGACACGACCACCTGGGCCATCATCTCGTGCAGGTCGCTGACGACGTTCGCGGGCAGCGCGCCGGGCGCCACACTGTCGTCGGCCGCGCCGGCGACCAGGCGGGCCGCGCGCACCTGCCCGGTGTCGACGGCCGCAGCGACCATGGCCATGTCCAGCGGCGACACCAGCACCCGGCCCTGGCCGATCGTGGTCGCGGCGAGGTCGGCAAGATCCGATGGCACCGGGACCGAGCCAGCGAAGGCCGGCAGGCCTATCGACAGGGGCGCGCCGAGGCGGTACAGCGCCGCCGTTTTAGTGAAGTCGGCCGCCGTCAGGTGCTGCGTCGCCAGCCCGATGAATGCCGTGTTGCACGACTCGGCGAACGCATGCAGCAGGTCGCTGACCTGAGCGTCGCCTTCCGCGTTGTGGAAGATCTCACCGCCGACGTCGAGCTGCGTAGGGCAGGTGGCGGGCGAGGACGGGCTCAGCCCGTGCTCGATCAGCGCAGTGGACGTCAGCACCTTGAACGAGGACCCAGGCGGGAACGACCCGTCTAGCGCGAGGTTGAACCCGCCGCCCGCGGGCACCGTGACCGCAGCCAGCACCTGGCCCGTCGCCGCGTTCACGGCCACTAGCGCCGCGCTCTTGTGCACGCCAGCCAGCGCCTGCTCGGCGTCCTCCTGCACGAGCGGGTCGATGCTCGTCTGCACCGGTGTGCCTGGGCGCGGGCTCAGCGTGGTCACGGTGGCGACGGTCGCGCCGGTCGCGCCGACCGCCGTGATCGTGGCACCGGGCTGGCCAGCCAACTGGCGCTGGTCCGCCGCCTCCAGGCCAGTCTGGCCGACCACGCTCGCCGCGGTGTAGGGCGTACCCAGCGACTGAAGTTGCTGGGCCGTGACCGGCCCGACCGAACCGACCAGATAGCTGAGGCCCGCAGTGAGCGGTGCACGTTGGCGGGTGGTCTGAAAAACCGTGCCGGGAACGGGGTAGATCACCGGCTTCAGCTGCTCATAGCGAGCCATGCTTACCGTGACCACGGGCTCGAACCAGGTCGGCTCTTTCTTCGCGCCGGCCAGCGCGGTGTCGATGGCCTGCGGCGTCGCCCCGGCCGTCAGAAGCGCGGCGCGGACAGTGGCGTCATTCGTGATCCGCTGGCCTTCGACGCCGACCGTGACCAGCGGCTCCTGGATCGTCAGTGGCGCACCCCCGGCGCCAAGTATCTGGGCGCGCGGCGGCCAGATCACCGTGAGCGAGAGATGGTCGCCCGGATGGCGCAGCTGCGGCGCGATAGTCGCTTCGGACCAGCTCACGAGCCAGGTGCCAGACGCGCTGGTCAGCCGTAGCGTCGTCTTGATGCGAACGGTGCCGAGGCCGGCCAGCGGGATCTCCTCGGTCACCGGTTCGCGGGCGGTGCTGCCGCTCACGGTGAGGTTGCCCGGGTGGTAACTGGCCTGTTTCGCGCCGACGTCGGTCAGCGCCGCCGCGTTCAGCTCGGCGAAGTCGGCTGGCGGTTTCGTCACCAATGCGCGCATGGCGGACCAGTTCCGCGCCGACCAGGCGGTCAGATAGCTGTGCGCGACATCCTGCGCCGTCGGCCCGCTCGAGCAGGCAGCAAGCAGCGCGCCGGGAATCAGCACGGTCGCCGCCGCAGCCACCAGGCGTCTGGCCCGTTGCTGACCTCGGTCGGCGACCGTCATGACGCCGACCTTACGGGTTAGCTTGGCCGCCCGGGCTGCCGTCGCCGTCACCCGCGCCGCCGCTATGTCCGCCGCCAGGCCCCGCCGAGTCCGATCTCGGCTGCCTCTCGCCGGCCGCCGCGTCCGCACGCCGGTGATCTGACTCGGCATCTGACTCGACCGCCGCCCCGGTGACGGTCGACTCACCGATAGCCCCTACGCCGGCCGCGGCCGGCTCCGCGGCGGTCACGCTGCCCTCCAGCTCCAGGTGCGGCACGATCGGCTCCAGCCACCGCGGCATCCACCAGGCGTGGCGGCCTAGCAGGGTCATGACGGCGGGCACCAGGATCATCCGGACTAGTGACGCGTCGATCAGTACGGCGAACGCCATGCCGATCGCGAGCATCTTCACAACCGGATCGGGGTTGAGCACGAAGCTCGTGAAGACGACGACCATAATGGCCGCCGCCGTGGTGATCACCCGGGCCGTGCTGCCGATGCCGATCGCAACCGCCCGGTGCGCGTCCCCGGTCGCCACCCACGCCTCGTGGATGCGCGACATCAGGAACACCTCGTAGTCCATGGACAGGCCGAACACGATCGCGAAGACCAGCATCGGCACGTAGGCGGGGATCGGCAGCGTTGTGTGCAGGCCGATGACGGTCTTCAGCCAGCCCCACTCGAACACCGCGACGATGACGCCGTAAGCGGCGCCGATGGACAGCAAGTTGAGGATGGCGGCCTTGGTCGCGATCACCACCGACCTGAACGCCGTGGTCAGCAGCACGAACGCGATCGCGATCACGGCCAGGATCAGCCAGACCAGCCGCGAGGTGATCCGCTTGGTGAAGTCCACCTGACCCGCCGTGGTACCGGTGACGTAGGTCGTGGCCTTCTGCTTCGGCAGCACGTCGTCGCGCAGCGTGTTGACCAGGTTGCTGGTGGCTGCGGCCTGCGGGCGCGTGGTCGGGACCGCGGTGAAGACCGCGGTCGTGCTGGCCGAGTTGATCGCCACGGGGCCGACCGACGCGACGCCCGCTGTGCTTGCCACCGCCTTCTGCATGGTGCTCAGCAGCGTGTTGTCGGCCGATGCTGACTGCTTGGGCAGCACCACGACGATCGCCAGCGGCCCGTTGGAGCCGATGCCGAATCCTTGGGTCATGAGGTCGAACGCGCGCCGGTTCGAGTCGCTGGTCGGGTTGGTGCCGTTATCCGGCTGGGCCAGCGTGATCGAGAAGAACGGGATCGCCAGCACGAGCAGCACCGCGACGCTGAGCGCTGCCCACGGCCACGGATGTGCGCTGACCTTGCGTCCCCAGCGGGCAAACGCCGATTGCTCGTGCTGTTCCTGCGTGACGGCGGCGGTCCGCTGCGCCTGCGCCCTGGCGCTCTCGCCGGCCTTGCGCGCTGTCCACCGGGCGCTCAGCGCCCTGATGTTCTCGCCGGCCACGCCCAGGAACGCGGGCACCAGGGTAAGAGCGGCCAGCATGGTGATGGCGACCGTGATCGCGGCGGCCAGGCCAAGCGCGCCGACGAAAGCGACGTCGGAGATGTACAGGCCGAGGATCGAGACGACGACGGTGCTGCCGGCCACGACGATCGCCGCCCCTGACGTACCTTCGGCATGGCGCGCGGAGGCGAGGACGTCCATGCCGGAGTCCAGTTGCTCCCGGTGCCGCGCGACCAGGAACAGCCCATAGTCGATCGCGACGCCGAGACCGAGCAGGGTGGCGATCGTCGGCGCGGTAGTGGGGAACGTGAGAACCGAGGCGAGCAGGCCAAGCAGGGACAGCCCAGAGCCGACGCTGAAGATCGCCGAGACCAGCGGGATCGCCGCCGCGACCAGCGATCCGAACATCAGCAGCAGGAGGAGCAGGGCGCAGCCAAGGCCGATGAGCTCAGACGTGGTGTCGCTCGTCTTCTGACCAATCTCGCCGGCGCCGCCGCCGTACTCGACCTGGAGGCCGGCGTTGCGAGCCGGGGCGACGGCATTGTCCAGCTTGTGGAGGTAGCTGGTGTCGAGCGAGAAAGGGTTAGTGCTCCAGGACACGCTGGAGTACGCGATCGTGCCGTCCTTGGATACGCCGCCGCCGGGCGGCGAGCCGAACGGGCTGTTCGCCTTGATGACGTCCGGCAGCTTGGCGATGTTCGCGGTGGCCTGATTCACGGCGGCGGAGTCGGCGGTGAGTGTGCCCTTGGTGGCGTGAAAGACGATCTGACCCGAGTACCCGCCCTGCGAGCTGAACGTCGAGTTCAGCCGGTTCAGGCCGTCGTCGGACTGGGTGCCAGGCACGTTGTAGTTGTTGACATACGTGCCGCCGAACTGCTGCTTGGCCAGCAGGAGACCGCCGAGGATGATCACCCAGGCGATGATCACGATCCAGTGCCGCCGGGCGGAAAACCCGCCAAGCGACTCCAGCCATCTGTTCAAGCCCAGGCACCCCCGCGTCACGGCGTTCCCGCGCGCCGTGACGGCACTATCCCCCGCAACCGCGCACAGCACGCATCCGCGGTGGTGGTATGGGCTTTAGCTCACCAGATGGGCGGGTGCCTGCCCGCCCACGGGCGGGCCGCCTCAAGCTGGGCGGACAGTGAGATCAGGGTCGCCTCGTCGCCCATACGGCCGGCCAGCATGATGCCGATCGGCAGGCCGTCGTCAGTCCAGTGCAGCGGCACGCTCACGGCCGGCTGGCCCGACAGGTTGTACAGCGCCGTCCACGGCGTGAACTGGGTCTGACGGGTGAAGTTCTCGGCCGGCTCGACCTCGTCGAACCAGCCCACCGGCCGGGGCGGCAGCGCCACCGTGGGGCTGAGGATCGCGTCGTAACCGCTGAGCGCCCGCAGCGCCGGGCGGACACTGCCCTGCAGGATCGCCTGGTGCAGCAGCAGGTCGGCAGCGGACAGTGCCATGCCCTTATCGCGCAGGTAGCGGGTCAGGGGCAGCAGGTCACCTTCCTGCTCGGGCGTGATCGGCGCCAGCGTGGCCATCGCGTACCACAGCGCCAGGAACGACGGCACGGCCTCGGCCGGGAACGGCAGGTCGACATCCTCGACCTCGTGCCCGAGCGAGGACAGCAGCGCGCTGGCCTCGTCGTAGGCGGCGACGCAATCCGGGTGTACCTCAGCGCCATCGATCAGCGTCGTCAGCGACCTGGCGATCCGCAGCTTGCCCGGCTCGCGGGTCGCGTAGCCGAGGAACGACTCACCCGCGGCCAGGACGGGCAGCGTGTACATGTCGCCGGGGTGATTGCCCGTCATGGCGTCGAGCAGCAGGGCCGCGTCTGCCACCGTGCGGGCGAGCGGGCCATCGGTGGATAGGCCGACGAGGTCGGGCATCATCGGGCCCTGCGAGATCCGGCCTCGACTCGGCTTGATCCCGAAGAGGCCGCACACGCTCGCCGGAATCCGGATCGAGCCGCCACCGTCGCTGCCCTGCGCGGCCGGGGCCAGGCCGGACGCCACCGCGGCGGCCGCGCCGCCACTGGATCCGCCGGCGGAGCGGCTCAGGTCCCACGGCGTGCGGGCCGGCGGGCCGATCTTCGTCTCGGTATAGCAGGGCAGGCCGAACTCCGGCGTTGCCGTCTTGCCCGTGATCACGATGCCGGCCGAGCGCAAGTGCTCGACGACGTAATCGTCCTCAGTGGCCACGTTGTCGGCCAGGATGGCGCTGCCGTACGTGAGCCTCACGCCAGCGACCATGTTCAGGTCCTTGATCGGGATCGGCACGCCCGTCAGCGGCGGCAGCTCCCCGCCATCCTTGCGGCTCGCGACCACGGCTTTGTCTGCTGCGCTCGCCTGCTCGCGGGCCAGGTCGTGGGTCACCGTGTAGAAGGCGCCAACCTGCTCGTTCAGGCGGTCGATCCGGCTCAGGTAATGCTCAGTGATCTCGGCTGACGACGTCTCGCCAGACCGGATCGCGGCCGCCTGCTCGATCACTGTGAGGTCATGAATCTGGGTCACGTTACCGAACAGTAGACCACCATGCGATCCGGTCCAACCCCGGTGGCCTGCGCCGGGCAGCGGTTCTGGCAGCGGCAATGTGCCGAGCTGTGGTGGCTCAGTTACGCTGTGGTGCTATGGACCGGGAGACCGGGCCTGAGCCGACACTGACTGGGCCGCCGGCCCCGGACGAGGGAGAGCAGCACTTTCCTGTGCCCTCGCGTGCCGTCATGGCCGGACTCGCCGCCGATCCCCGGCTGCCCATCTGGATTCGGCGGGCCATCATCGCGCTGGCCGTCGGGCTGCTGTTCACCCTGTGGAAGGGCTGGCGCCTCGGGCTGACGGCCGCGGCCGTCTACGCCATCGTCGACACGATCTACCACTCCAAGACAATGGCGCTGATCCCAGCCGCCGCCAGGGTCTCCTCCGCTCAGCGCAAGACCAGGCGGCGGCTCTACCAGCTGCGGCCATTCGGATACATGTCGATTCATGCCCGGCGCATTCCCGGCACCGACTCGGTCATCGATCACCTCGTCGTCGGCCCTGGCGGCGTCTATGCCGTCGACTCCGAGCGCTGGGACCGGCGGCTGCCGGTCAGGACCGTGGCGAGCGACTCGGCGGCCGGGCCGCTGCTCTACCATGGCCCGTTCACCCAGAAGGACAGGCTGGCGCATGCCCGCTGGGAGGCGGAGAAGGCGGCACGGCTGCTCAGCGAGGACCTCGGCGAGGAGATCACGGTGGGGGCGGCGATGGTGATCTACGGTCCGACCGTGCCCTGGGGAGTGGCCAGCCTGCGCGGCGTCGACGTCTTCGCGGGCCGCAAGGTCGGCAAGTACTTCCGCGGCCGCAAGCGCGCCAGCAAGTCCGCCACCCTCAGGTGGGAAGAGGCTGGCACGATCTTCGCCGCCGCGGAGCGGGTGCTGCCCCGGAACTGATCGGCCAGAACTGATCGGCAGGCGCTCGTGGGCCGTGCAGCGCCGACCGCGGGCTACTGTGTGACATCCTCCGAGGTGACATCTCCGGCAAGACGAAGGAAAGACAGAGAAGTGGCCGATCTGCGGACCTGGATCGCCGGCGCGCGGCCGCGAACGCTTCCGGCTGCCGTCGTTCCCGTCGTGGTCGGCTCGGGGGTGGCGTTCGGCTACGGCAAGTTCTCACTGTGGCGGGCCGCGCTCGCATTGCTGGTGGCGCTCGCCCTCCAGGTCGGCGTCAACTACGCCAACGACTACAGCGACGGTATCCGCGGCACGGACAAGGTCCGGGTCGGACCGGTCCGCCTCGTCGGCTCCGGCCTGGCTAAGCCCAGGCACGTGCTCGCGGCGGCGCTCGGCTGCTTCGGCGTGGCCGGCGTGGCCGGATTTGCGCTGGCCGCTGTGACGTCGTGGTGGCTGCTCCTGCTCGGCGCGGCGGCGGTGGCCGCGGCCTGGTTCTACACCGGCGGGCGCCGGCCGTATGGCTACCGGGCCCTCGGCGAGCTATCAGTCTTCGTGTTTTTCGGCCTCGCCGCAGTCGCCGGCACGGCGTACGTGCAGATGCAGACGCTGACCTGGCTTCCGGTCGTCGCCTCTGCCGCGATCGGCCTGCTGGCCTGCGCACTGCTGGTCATCAACAACCTGCGCGACATCCCGACCGACAGCGAGACCGGCAAGCGGACACTGGCCGTCGTTCTCGGCGACCAGCGGACCAGGGCCCTGTACATCGGCTGCATCCTGGTGCCGTTCTGCGTCGCCGCGGTGCTCGCGCCAGCCCGCCCGCTGAGCCTGCTGGCCCTGGCCGCCCTCCCGCTGGCGTTCGCTCCGGTTCGCCAGGTGCGTGACGGCGCTACCGGGCGCCGTCTCATCGTCGCCCTGGGCCAGACCGGGCGCCTCGAACTCGCCTATGGCGCGCTGCTGACGCTGGGCCTGGCCATCAAGCTGTAAGACAGCCCTACTGACCCCGCTAGGCCGGTCCTGCTGCCGCGCCGTTGGCAGCGCTCGGGTCGTGGACCTCGTCGGCGTCCGTGGGCACCAGGTCACTGAGCGCCTGCAGCACGACCGGATCCGTCACGGCGATCTCAGGCAACGGGGCTTCGGGAACCGCGGCCGTCTTGAGCAGGGCCTCCGGCAACGGGACGTCGGGCGGCGGCGGTGTCGGCGGAATGGCAGCCACTGCCTCCTCTAGCGCGGCCTGCGGCTGGGCATCTTCGGCGCTCGTGTTGCGCTCCAGCGCCGTGGCGTTCTGCACAACCTCAGCCAGGGCCGCGTCCGCGGCACTAACCTCAGCCGCGGGCGTCACCACGGGCCCAGCACCGCCCGGCCGACCCGAAGCGTGCTGCGCCAACAAGCCCGGCACGTCGGCCGCCGACTTGCTGCCGTCGAACGCACTGCTCAATGCCTTCATCGCGCTGGTCAGCTCGCTGGGAATCATCCACATTGTGTTGCCTGGCCCCTGGGCGATCTGCGGCAGCGTCTGCAAGTACTGATAGGCGAGCAGCTTCGGATCCGGGTCATTGTCGTGGATCGACTGGAACACCGACGCGATCGCCTGCGCCTGGCCCTCGGCCTTGAGGATCGCGCTCTGCTTGTCACCCTCGGCCCGCAGCACCGTGCCTTGCTTGTCCCCGTCGGCGGTCAGGATCTGCGCTTGCCGCAGGCCCTCGGCGGTCAGGATGGCAGCTCGCTTTTCCCGCTCAGCGCGCATCTGCTTCTCCATGGCATCGATGACGCTCTTCGGCGGATCGATCGCCTTGATCTCCACTCGGGTCACCCGGATGCCCCACTTGCCGGAGGCATCGTCAAGCACGCCGCGCAACATCGTGTTGATCTTGTCGCGGGACGTCAGCGTGACTTCCAGGTCCATGGATCCGATCACGCTGCGCAGCATGGTCGCGGTGAGCTGCTCGATCGCCTGGATGTAGTTGACGATCTCGTAGTCGGCCGCGCGCGGATCCGTCACCTGGAAGAAGAGCACGGTGTCGATCTTGACGACCAGGTTGTCCTCGGTGATGACGGGCTGGCCGAGGAAGGAGACCACCTGCTCACGCAAGTCGATCAGCGGCTTCACCCGGTCGACGAACGGCACGATGAAGTTCATGCCGGGTTCCAGCGTCTTGGTGTAGCGGCCGAATCGCTCCACGTTCCTCGCGCGCGCCTGCGGCACGATCCGGATCGTCTTGAGCGCCGTCAGCACGACCAGTAGCGCGATGACGGCGACCACGATGCCGAATGCCTCAGCGAACATGGCTACTCCCTCGGGTACACGAGGGCGGAGGCGCCCTCAATCTGCAGCACGTCGACCTTGGTGCCGACCGGGATGACGAGCGTCTCGTCGTATGGCCGCGCGGACCATTCCTCGCCGCCGATCCGGACCCGGCCGCCGTGGTCACTGACTTCGTCCAGCACGTAGCCTGTCCGGCCCACCAGGGCGGCGGTTCCGGTGCGCAGCAGCGGCGGATGCCGGATGTGACGCATGGCGAACGGGCGCGCGACGCCGAGTCCGAGGGCCGAGGCGAGGATGAACGCCCCGAATTGCACCGCGGCGGGGCCACCGACAAACCCCGCGCCGGCCGCGATGAGCGCAGCGGCGCCGAGCAGTCCGAACGCCAGCGTCGTGGTTGCAATCTCGATGGTGCCGAGCACAGCCGCGATGATCAACCAGATGACCCAGCTATCCATCGCCGCGCTCCGAAAGCGAAATGACCGTCACTTGAGACAGTAGACCCGTCTGCCCCGCAGCGCATCTCGTGCGGATCGGCATCCCGCGGCGTCACAACATTGCAACCACCGCGACGACGGTCCTACTCGTCCATGGCGGCCGCGACCTGCCCGGCCACTGCGGCCAGTTCGGAGTCCGGGACGTTCGGCAGTACGTCCTCCCAGATGGGCAGGTACATCCCGGCGGCGTCGACCATGCCCAGCGGGCGCGGTATGAACCAGACGTGGAAGTGCGCGCCGCCATCACCCCAGCGATACAGGTGCACGCGCCCGACGTCGCCCAGCGACAAGATCGATCTCTCGACGCGCCCGGCCACCCGGCCGAAGTCGGCGGCCTGGCTGGCCGGCATGTCAGCGAACGAGTCGAAGTGCTCCCGGCTGGCAAGCCACACCGCGCCGGGCAGGCTGCCGCCAACCGGCGCATGCAGGGTCCACAGGTCGTCGTGCCACAGCGCGGCGGTCACGTTGCCCTCGCAAATCCCGCACGGCTCCCCGCCCGGCTCGCCACGTCGCGGCGGTTCCGGAATCACGCGCTCGCCTGGCGCTTTCGGTATCAGTGGCTCCTGATATGGCATGGTCATGGCGGCTACTCCCTTTTGTCGGCCGATGTCCTCCGCTCACACCGACGCTACGGCCGCGGCCACGGCCAGCCCAAGACTCCAGCCGGTCATCCGTTGTCGCGCGCCTGCCACTACCGCGCCGACTTCACACACCACGACGGGAACGGGGATTATTGACCTAGTCAGCCATCGGAGGCCAGTCATGCCCGCAGCCAGTCACCCGTCCTACTCCCACGGCGCCTCGGCCCAGCCGCTGCTCGGTGAGACCATCGGCGACAGCCTGCACCGGATCGCCGCGGCGCATGGGGCGCACGAGGCCCTCGTCGACGTGCCGACCGGGCAGCGGTGGACGTATGCGCAACTGGACGCCGACACCGATCTGGTCGCGCTGGGCCTGATGGCGGCCGGCATCGGCAAGGGCGACCGGGTCGGCATCTGGGCGCCGAATTGTGCCGAATGGGCGCTGCTTCAGTACGGCTCCGCCAAAGCTGGCGCAATCCTGGTCAATATCAACCCGGCGTATCGCAGCCACGAGCTCGCCTACGTGCTCCGCCAGTCGGGCACCAGGCTGCTCGTCAGCGCCGAGAGCTTCAAGACCAGCGACTACCGCGGCATGATCTCCGAAGTCCGCGGCGACATCCCCGGCCTGGAGCAGGTGATCTACATCGGCACCGCGGACTGGGACGGACTGATCGCAGCCGGGGCCGCCGCAGACCCCGCGATCCTGGCAGAGCGCGAAGCCAGCCTGGCCTTCGACGACCCCATCAACATCCAGTACACCAGCGGGACGACCGGATTCCCCAAGGGCGCGACGCTGTCGCATCACAACATCCTGAACAACGGGTACTTCGTCGGCGAAGGCTGCGGGTACACCGCCGATGACCGGGTCTGCGTGCCGGTGCCGTTCTACCACTGTTTCGGCATGGTCATGGGCAACCTCGGCGCCACCACGCACGGCGCCTGCATCGTGATTCCGGCCCCCGGCTTCGACCCGGCAGCGACGCTCGCCGCGGTCCAGGCCGAGCGGTGTACATCGCTCTACGGCGTGCCGACGATGTTCATCGCCGAGCTAGGGCTGCCCGACTTCGCCAGCTACGACCTGTCCAGCCTGCGCACCGGGATCATGGCCGGATCGCCTTGCCCGGTCGAGGTGATGAAGCGCGTGCTCACCGAGATGCACATGACCGAAGTCACGATCTGCTACGGGATGACGGAGACGTCGCCGGTGTCGACCCAGACCACTGCGGATGACGACATGGAGCGGCGGGTCTCGACCGTCGGCCGAGTCCACCCGCACGTCGAGATCAAGGTCATCGATCCGGAGACCGGCCTGCTGCTGCCGCGCGGCAGTAACGGGGAACTCTGCACCCGTGGCTACTCGGTGATGCTCGGCTACTGGCACGAGGCGGACAGGACCGCCGAGGCGATCGACGCCGGCCGGTGGATGCACACCGGCGACCTCGCGGTGATGGACGAGGCCGGCTACCTCAACATTGTCGGCCGGATCAAGGACCTGGTGATCCGCGGCGGCGAGAACATCTACCCGCGCGAGGTCGAGGAGTTCCTGTACACCCATCCCGAGATCGAGGACGTGCAGGTGATCGGCGTACCCGACGTCAATTACGGCGAGGAGCTATGCGCGTGGATCAAGCTCCGGCCTGGCGCCGAGCTGACTGCTGAGCAGGTCAGGGAGTTCTGTGTCGGCAAGATCGCGCACTACAAGATCCCGCGCTACGTCCGGGTGACGCCTGAGTTCCCCATGACGGTCACCGGCAAGGTGCAGAAGTTCAAGATGCGCGAGACCTCGGTCGCCGAACTCGGCCTGGCGGCCGCCAGCAAGACGCAGACCGCATGACGAGTATCGGCGGACGGGCGATCAGCGGACCGGCGATCAGCGGACGCTGAACGGCAGCCAGTCGCCGGTTCCGCTCGGCCGACGATGGCCGTTCTCGTGCTCACCGGACGACGTCACTGCGGCGGATCGCCAGCCCCGAATCGACCCCCGTGACAAGGTCGACAGGATCGATCCGGCGCTGAGCGCGGACAGCACCGACAGCACGCACCCGAAACAGCCGACCGAGCCGATGGACAGGATCGAGCCGGCCGAGCCGATCGACAGGATGGACCCGCTTGAGCCAATCGACAGGATCGAGCCGCTTGAGCCGATGGACAAGATCGAGCCCGACGAGCCGGGCGAGCGAGACGAGCCGCGCGCAGTCCCCATAGCGGCATTCTCGCACGCGGGCCGGCCCGGCTAGCCGGCGCCGGCGGCAGCTGAGGCCAGCGCCGCCTGGACACCAGGCACGTCGTTGACGCACACCGCGTCCGCACCCGCCCGGACCAGCCGGACGGCCTCTGCCGGGCCTGGAGACCAGGCCAGGACCTCGAGGCCGGCCCTGTGAGCAGTCTCGATGATCCGCTCGGGACCCAGCTCGCCGGACCGGATCTGCTCGCGGTGCAGGTTCAGTGTGCCGGTATGCAGGCACACGGCATCGAGCCCGAGGTTGCCCGCAGCCGGGATGGCATGGTGCGCCGGGAAGTCGATCCCGGTGATCAGGCCGAGGGCCACCTCGCCGGGGAACTCACGGCAGTCGGCCAGGAACATCACCGCTGCGGGGTCAAACGACGAGACGAGGAAGCGACGCTTGCCCTGCTCGCGCCGCAGCACATCGGCGACCAGCGCGTACGTCCGCTGAGCCAGCGGATCCACCGAATCGTCGATGATCGTCTTGACGTCGATGTTCACGGCGACATCGCCCGGCATGGCGGCCAGGACCTCGGCCAGGCTCGCGACGCCGACGGCGCCTAGCTCGGCCGCGGTCTGCGTCACGATGGGGTAGCCGGCGGGACTGACCGGATCGTGCCGGACCATGAGCTCGCCATCGCGACTACGGTGCACATCCAGCTCGACCCAGGACAGGCCGCAGGCGACGGCCGCCAGGAACGAGGCCACAGTGTTCTCCCGATGGCCGCCCCGCTGCCCGGAGCCGAAACCGCGATGGCCGACAACCGACGGCTTGGTCTCGAAGATCATGACGGGTCCCTGGTGTCGTCGTAACGTCCGATGCGAGTGGATATGTTTCGCAGCCAACCCCGATCTGGCGTCGAGGGCAAGACCCCGGCGCACTCTCGGCTCTCCGGCCCCGTATGGTGGCAGACGCTTGCAGGCACCGGACCGAGTAGTCGATGTCGTGGGGGTCAGATGGACGAGAGCGTGGCGAGGCAGCGGCTGACGGCCGAGCGCGCCGACGTGGCGAAGCTGCTCAAGGACGCTGAGTCGGCAGGCACGCAGGACCGCGATACCGAGGACGAGCCCGGCGACTACGCCGACGCTGCGCAGCCGCTGACGGCCCAGGGGATGGACGACGCGCTCGCCGAGGGCTTCCGCGACCGCCTCGCCTCAATTGACCGCGCGCTCAAGCGACTGGACGACGGGACGTACGGCGTCTCGGTGCGCAGCGGCATGCCCATCCCCGACGCGCGGCTCGACGCCGACCCCGCTGCGGAGCTGACGGTCGAGGAAGCACGCGAGCGCGAGTAGCGGCTCTCCGGCACCGGGGTGGCGGGTGACGGGTCGCCGTCAGCGGCGCGTGCTCCGTGCCGCAACGGGAGTCAGCCTGGGCTCACATCCAGCGTGATCGTCGTACCTGTGAGCGCCTTGCTGACCGGGCAGCCGGCCTTGGCGTCCGCAGCGATCTTGGCGAACTGATCGGGGCTTACGCCCTGCGCGGAGCCGCCCACTGTCAGCACGATCCCGCTGATCTGAAATCCGCCCGCTGGATCCGGGCCGAGCGTCACGTCCGCGGTGACATCGAGCGACAGGTCGCTGCCGCCCGCCGCGCCGAGCAGTGCCGAGAACTGCATCGCGAAGCAGCCGGCGTGGGCCGCGGCGATGAGCTCCTCCGGGCTAGTCGCGCCGCCCGCGTCGTCGGCTGCCCGCTTCGGGAAGCTGATCTCGTAACTGCCAAGGCCTGAGCTGACCAGTGTGACAATGCCGGTGCCGTCCTGGAGTCCGCCAGTCCAGGTGGTGTGTGCGGTGCGAGTGGGCATGCCTGTCTCCTCGGATTGATGTCATCAGCAAGCGTGCCCGGGCCGCGGGCCTGCTCTCTGGTCAGCCTGCCACGGCAGTTGCGCCGTGTCATAGTGAGTCGCAGCCAGCAGGCGGCATCAGCGCGGAGGATGGACATGGTCGGCCACAAGTGGGAGCCCGCGGAGGGCACCATCATCAACTCGCACTACGAGCAGATGGAACTTCCCGGCAAGCATGGGATGCATCGGGTCCCCGTCTACGAGATCGACGTCCGCGCTGCTGATGGCACGACCGGCCGCGCGCGGGTGCCGAGCGCCGAGTACGAGTCCCTGCGCCCCGGCACGATCGTTCGCCTGGAGATCAGCGGCAAGAACGGCGAGATTCGGCTGCACCCGCACCGGGGGCAGTTGATCATTGGCTTTAGTCCAAGCGCCGCCGGCATGACAGACGACTTCACGGCCGCCTCGACCATCAGGATGTCAGGGACGAATGCCGGCCCAGCCGGAGCGAACCTGGGGCAGTTTTTCGGCGGCAGCTTCTCCGCCGCTGACGTGGACATCGTGGGCGGAGTTGTCGGTCCAGACGCTGCAGAGCTCCTGCGCAGCGTGCTGTCCGGCGATCCAGCCGACCGCGCTGCGGCCAAGGAGCAGCTACGCCACCTCGCGCAGCCGCAGGGAGCCGGATCGCCGATCCCGGCCGGCCAGCCGAGCCCGTCCGACCGGCTCGCGATGCTTCAGCAGCTAGTCGATCGCGGGCAGCTCAGCCAGGAGGAATTCGACGCCAAGCGGCAGCAGATACTCGACGCGATCTGATCCTGAGGTGTGCCTGTCAGCCGCCTCGCCAGCTCAGGATGGCTGGCGCGCCTCGATCAGGAACCGCCGCGAGTGGCAGACGTACGAGCCATGCTCCTGAATGTGTTCGTGCATTTGCCGGAGCGGCTCCCCATAGCCTGCCACCGTGAAGCCGGGCACGGTCCACAGCACCTTCTTCAGGAAGTGGACTACCGCGGCCACGTCGAAGAACTCCACCCGCAGCGCTTGCTCTCTGATGTCGACGACCTCGAGGCCAGCGGCTGCTGCCTCGCCCCGAGCCACCTCCGTACTCCGGCTCGGGTCCACCGGCTGCGGACCCATCATGAAATCGATGAGCTCCCGGTTCGAGCCGGCACCTACCTGCTGCGAGAGATAGGTGCCACCGGGTTGCAGGACCCGCGCGATCTCTGGCCACACCACCTCTGTCGGGTGTCGGCTCACTACCAGGTCAAAGCTCTCGGCCGGGAACGGCAGGTCGGCGTCGTCGGCTATCTCCGTGACGATCCCGCCGAGCGGTTCAAGTGCGCTCCGCGCCCGCGCGATATTGGGAGGCCAGGACTCCGTCGCCGCCAGCACCACTAGCTGGCGCGGACGGCCGGCCCCGTCGGAACTGTGCTGCACGGCACCCGCCAGTACCTCACCGCCGCCGGTCTGAATGTCTAGCGCCGCCAGCGCGCTGCGCAGCCGCTCGCCGATCAGCCGCGCGTAGCCCCACGGCGGCCGCTCCTCGGTCGCCCGGCCGTCGAACCAGGAAAAGTCCCAGCCCGCCAACGGCACAGCGTCACCTTCGGCAATCAGTTCCCTGAAGCTCCGCTGCTGCGGCATGAGGCTTGCGGCTAGCTAAGGCCGAGCAGGCCGTCAAGGCCGACGGTCAGGCCCGGTGGCAGGTCGCCGATCCCGCGAACGGCCAGCAGCACGCCCGGCATGAACGAGGCGCGATCCAGTGAATCATGCCGGATTGTCAGGATCTCGCCGTGGCCGCCGAGCAGCACTTCCTGATGGGCGACGAGTCCGGCGAGGCGCACCGAGTGCACGTGCACGCCGCCGACCTGCGCGCCGCGCGCACCGTCGGCTGCGGTCACCGTCGCGTCCGGCATCGGCCCGGCGGCGGCCGCCGACCGCGCCGCGCTGATCATCGAGGCTGTTCGCGCTGCCGTGCCCGACGGCGCATCAGCCTTGCCGGCGTGATGCAGCTCGATGACCTCGGCCGACTCGAAGAACGGCGCGGCGAGCTCGGCGAACCGCATCATCAGCACGGCGCCGACGGAGAAGTTTGGCACGACGAGTACGCGCGCCGCCGACTGCCCAGCGAGCCAGCCGGCCAGCTCGTCAAGTCTGGCATCGTCGACGCCGGACGTCCCGACCACGCTCGCGATGCCGTGCTCGACGCACCAGTGCAGGTTGCCCATGACGGCGCCGGGGTGCGTGAAATCCACCACGACGTCAGTGCCGGTCAGCTGATCGAGCGAGTCCCCGAGGTCGACCTGCGCTGAGAGTGTCAAGTCGTCGGCCGACTCCACGGTGCTGCACACCTGTGACCCCATGCGCCCTTTGGCGCCTAGCACGCCTACCTTGATCATCGTGCTCCCTCGCCCGCTGGCTCGCGCTCCCGTGGTAGGCCAGCCTAGCGGCCAGCCGACGCCGGCCCGCGTGCACCGATGCGGTATGAAAGGCTGCGGGATGCGACCAGCAGCTGGGGTCAAACGGTGTAGGCGGAAGGGTGTAGACAATGACGGCGTGGAACTCGTTCTCCACAGACTCGCGTCAGGGCATTACTTCGGAAGTGATCACCTATCCAGGCGGCAACGGCGATCAGATTTACGCCTACGTCACCAGGCCGACTGGCGATGCCGTCACGCCTGGCATCGTGGCCGTGCATCACATGCCCGGCTGGGATGAGTTCTACCGCGAGTTCTCTGACCGGCTGGCCCGGCACGGCTACACGGTCATCTGCCCCGACCTGTACAGCCGCTACGGGCATGGCACCCCCGACGACATCGCCGCGAAGGTGCGCAGCGAGGGTGGCGTGCCCGACGACACCGTGGTGGCCGATCTGGAGGCCGCGCGCGAGTGGCTGCGCACCCAGGAGACGAACGGCAAGGTCGGGATCATCGGCACCTGCTCGGGCGGTCGGCACGCGTTGCTGACCGCGTGCCGCAGCGATGGCTGGGACGCGGTCGCGGACCTGTGGGGCGGCGGCGTCATCATGAGCCAGGAGGAACTCAGCCCCGCGCGCCCGGTCGCGCCCATCGACTACCTGCCCGAGCTGGCGGCGCCGCTGCTCGGCCTGTTCGGTAATGACGATCGCTACCCGACTCCTGAGCAGGTGGATCAGCTCGAGGCTGAGCTCGAGCGGCTCGGCAAGGAATTTGAGTTCTACCGGTACGACGGCGCGTCACACGGCTTCTTTTACTACTTCGCCGGTGCCTACCGGCCCGAGGCGGCAATGGACGGCTGGGAGAAGATCTTCGCCTTCTTCGGCACGCGCCTAGGAGCCTGAGGGCTCTAGCCGGTTCCCGTCCGAACGTCGTGACCTCGGCTCACGCCTCTTGCGTCGCCTTGCAGGGAGCGTAAAGTCAAAAGTCAGTTTAAGTCGTGGCGAAACCTCTGATGGTCGGCAGAGGAACGCCTGGGCACGGCCCCGGAGGGAGTTTCGTCGACCATGAGCAGGATCGGGAGCTTAGTTCTGCATCGCAGGGTCCGTTTAGCGAGTTGCGCACTCGTCGCGTTAGCCACCGGCTTGGGCCTGGCGCCGATGGCGATCCAGGCCATCAGCTCACCGGCGTCTGCTGCTGAGACTGCGCTGGCGGAGACTGGCTGGACCGCCAGCGCAAGCACCAACTCGACCGGCGGAGACGTCCCCGCCAACGCCATCGACGGCAACATCAACACCCGGTACAGCTCCGACGCCGACCAGGCAGCCGGCATGTGGTTCCAGGTCAACCTCGGCTCGGCCCAGACCTTCAACCAGATCGAGATGAACTCCGGCGGCTCG
>DATHPF010000325.1:0-5543 GCA_035484155.1 Streptosporangiaceae bacterium | reverse complement strand
GTGACCGGGCTCATCGAGGACGGGAAGCTCACGCCGGTCGTCGACCGGACGTACCCCCTGGCCGATACGGCCGAGGGCCTGCGCTACGTGGAGCAGGGGCACGCGCGCGGCAAGGCCGTCGTCACCGTGGCGTGAGATCGGTGGGTGCGTGAGGCTCGCCGATGCAGGCCACCCTCTTCTGGGCATGTGCGGTCGCCCGAAGCGCCTGCGGCGGTTCGCCCACGCACAGAACGACCTGATATGGACACCTGCCGACGCAACGGAACTCGATCTTGCAGCCGCTCCTAACGGCGGGACTGTGGGCCGGTCCCGAGATCAGGGTTGATCACGTATCGTGAGCGAATGCCCTGAGTCCGGCACACGCCTGCCGAATATTTTCGCTTGGAGTGAGGAGTGCCGCAGCAGGTACCTGTGTGCAGATGCTCCAGTTCTGCGCGGTTTTACCTGCCGATTGTGCTGCGGCGGCGAAGGCGTGCGGCGGTCTGAATCGCTCTGTAAAGGCGAGTTCCGCGTTTCCCTCGGGCCGATCTATCCCAAGCTCGGTGTCCACATCTATCCCAAGCTCGGCGTCCACACCAGGATGCGGCTTGCCGCCGCGCTCGCCACATGGGACGGGGCGATCTGGGCCCTGATTTTCCGGCGGCCGAAGTGTAAATTCAGAACCGGGGGTGGCGCGATGCCTAGTACTGGCACAGATGACTCATTCTCAGGCGGCTTGTTCGAGGTCGTCGTCGAACCTCGCAATGACCAGTACGATCCCGACGACGATGGCTGGCGCGATCAGGTCGCCACGCTGTATGCCGAGCTGGACGACTCGGGCGATACGGTCCGGCGCGGCCGTCCGATACCGGGCGCCAAGGGGGCGGTGGATCAGCTGGTCATCGCCATGGGCAGCGCCGGGGTGTTCACGGCCACTGCGGACTGTCTGCGGGCCTGGCTCGGGCGTGACAGGGACAGGCGCGTCGACCTTCGCTGGATGCAGGGCGGCGAGGAGCGCTCGGTGACGCTGACCGGCGAAGCGGTGGACAACGAGACCATGCGGGAGCTCGCCAAGGTTGCCGCCGCGCAGGCTGGAGGGGCGTCATGGCCGGCCGGTACCGCGCCCTCCTGATCGGCAATTCGACCTACCTAGCCGACGAGCACAACCTGCAGACGTTGAAGGGGCCGGTCAAGGACATTGCCGCGCTGAACCGCGCGCTGATCGACCCGCAGACCGGGCTGTTCGCCGATGTCGACGTGGCGCTGCTGCCCGAGGCCACCTCCGGCCGGGTCATCAAGACCATGGGCCGGTTCTTCGGCACCGCGGCCCGCGACGATGTCCTGCTGGTTTACTTCAGCGGCCACGGCAAGCTCGACCAGAGCGGGCGGCTGCACTTGTGCATGCAGGACACCGAATCGACCGACCTGCTGTCCACCGCCGTGAGCAGCGCCCGGATAAACGAGTTCGCCGACGCCTGCCACGCCCGCACCGTGATCATCGTCCTGGACTGCTGCCACGCCGGGGCCTTCCGCGGCAGTGAGCTCGGAGACGCGGTAGCCGGCCCAGGCCGGTACGTGCTGACGTCATGCCGGAGCACGCAGCTGGCCAACGACGCGACGGTGGAGAACGGCACCAGCTACTTCACCCAGCACCTGGTCGACGGCCTGCTCGGCGCCGCGGACGACCAGGACCGGGACGGCTGGGTCACGTTCACCGACCTGTACGCCTATGTGAACCGGCAGCTGCGCGAGGCCGGGAAGCAGATCCCGCAGCAGCGGGTCAGCGGCGACGGCGATGTGCGCCTGGCCAGGAGCTCGCCGGCGGCACCGGTCACCGCCAGCCTGGCTTCCGGTGCCGCCGCGGCGACGCCCTCGCCCCGGGAACCCTTGCCCCGGGAAGTGGCCGCGGCCCCGGCGGACAGCACGCCCGCGCGCACCGGGCCGCGGGGCACCGGCGGACGCCGGAAAGTGCTGCTTGCCGCCGTGGCCGCGGTGGTGATCGCGGCCGGTTCGGCCGCCGCCGTGCTTCTGACCGGCGGCGGCGGCCACGCGCCGGCAACCACGGGCGCGAACGGCTATGTGGCCAGCGGTCCCTGGCGGCTGAAGGTCCAGGACGTGTCCAGCGGCAGTGACCTCGGCTGCGCGGTCACGGTCACCGACGTGCAGTCCGGCCAGACGGTCCTGGCCCTCCGTGATCTGTACAGCAAGAACATCAGCTATCAGGTCAGCCAGGCCGGGTCTTTCCAATGGCAGGTCAGCAACGCCGGCAATTGCATCGTCACGCACCTGGACGGTCCGGGCAACGCCAAGCTGCCGCTCACCTGGCTGCAGGGCGGCGACACCGATGCCTTCGCCACGCCGGCCCGGGTGACCGTGCAGGTGACGGACTACCTCGGGAGCCAGACCTGCGAGATAACTCTCAGGGATCCAGCCAACGGCCAGCCGATCGCCTCCGAGACGGCGACACCGGGACAGCACAACGACACCGTCACGCTCGATGCGGGCGGCCGTTCAACAGCCTACCTAAGTGACCTCGACTGCAATGTCCTGGTGTCCAGCGCGCCGTGACCTGACCGGCCAGCCTGGCGGCCGTCAGTCCTGTCCGGTACGCAAGTATTCGCGTATGAACTGGATGGCGGTGACGCCCTCGCCGACGGCCGAGATGACCCTCTGATGGACCGTGCCGCACGTCCCCGGCCGCGAACACGCCGGGGATGCTCGTCTCGAGCAGCAGCGTGGCTGGACCGTCCGGTCGGCTACCGCCTACGACGACGCCGGGTGGCTGGAGGAGGCTAGGGCCCAGCGCCGGTCGGCTGGCACAAGGAGAGGGCAGGTCAATATTCCGCCCTCGCGATAGATGACGCATAACTCTGGCCTGATGCGCCAGATCAACCAGATCTGCGTGCTTCCAACCGACCGTACCGAAGAAATTTGTTCCAGTACATAACGGCGGATATCGCGCGATGCCTGCGGCCAGTGATCGTCACGCACCCCCCCGCTGCTAGCTGGCTAGCGCGCGGATCGTCCTGTCGCCCGCCAGGCCGGCGGGTGGTTCTTCGCCGGTCCCGCCGGCACTGCTCAAGTGGTGGCCGGGGCCGGTTTCCGGCTCGCCGTCGGTGGCAAGTGCCGCCTAGGCGGGCAGGTAGGCGTGCGGCATCGGCGAAGTCATCTGCAGCAGATGCCAGCCCAGGCCGGCAGGAACAGCGGGGCCAGCGGGTAGCTGGCCCGTATCGGCGGTGTTATGGTCTTTTCTCCCTCCCGTCGGGGGCGCGGTGGTGCGTTTTGAACGGTCGGAGCTGGCGGCGGGCTGGCTGATGCGGTGGTCGCGGTCGGCTGCCATGCCCGTCCTGCCAGACAAGCACGAGGACGCCGTACACCGCGCCGACGGCGTCGAGGGTCGCTCTCAGCTCCTCTTGGCGGGCATTGGAACGGCACGCGTCAGGGCTGCGATCCCGCGGTCAGGCAGCCCGCCCGGGTGCACGTGGCTGGGCGTACCGATGATGACGATGGGGTCTCGATGGCCGCGCCGATGGCATGGCGGCGTCTGGGCGCGGAGAGAAAGCTGAGCGGCGGCGGCCAGTGCGAGCCCGGGTAGTCAGACATCGGGGCTCCTTTCTCCGTAGGCGCAAATCCAGGTCAGGACGGCTGAGCAGGCAATCGCAACGACCGCCGCCTGAAAGGCATGCGATTCCGCTAGCAGTTGCGGTGGTCTGCTGCTCGCCGGTGGTCAAGGTCCCCGGTCGATTCAGCTGATCTTCTGCCACGGCTTGTCGACCCACTGGGCATTGGGCCACCCGGCATATAGATCTGTGCGCAAAAGGGTGTTGCCTTTCAGCGACCAGGTCAGCCGGTAGGGATCGCCTGGGAGGCAATGCCCGGCGAGGGTGCCGGAAGCTGGTAGCAGGCAGCCGGTGAGCTTGGCGGTCAGGTCCGGCCGGTATACGAACCAGACTGTGTTGCCGCTACCGCGAAGGTCGCCGGCGAACACCGGCTCTCGCCCGCCGAGTTCCCGCAGTCCTTGCCCGGGTCGGCCAGCGGCCGGCAGCTCCAGGTGTAGGTTCCGTGCTTTACGCGGATCGTGGTTATCCCCGAAGTCCCGTCGGAGTTGTCGTAACCTGCGGCGGTGACATCGGCTACCGAGATCTCCACCTGATACACACCGTCGGGAAGCTTCGATACGGTGGTGGGTATCGTCGCGGTCGAGCTTGTTGGCGCGGAGACGCCTTACCGGCAGTCGGCGGGAACGTTTAGCGGCTCGGGTGTGGGGTGGCGCCTTGCTATCGCCTGGATCGCACGGAGTAGCGCGGCGTCGGACGTAGTCATGGCGAGCTTGTCTAGCACCGGTCGCACCTTCGAGCGAAGGGCCGCGATCTGGGCAGCGCTCGCGTCGTAAAATCGGACACCCGTTATGCACAGTGACTGTGCGATGGTGCTGTCGTCGTAGCTGGCATCCGCGGACGCCTTGACGGCTTGCGCGGCGGCTTCTCGTACCCAGCCCTGCTGTTGTGAGGTCAGGCTGTCGAACCGCTTCTTGCTCAGGCTCAGCACGAAGACCTTCGGCCACAGCACGACGTTCGCGGTCACATCGCCCGCCTCAGTCGCGTAGCCGTTGTGCGCGTACTGCGCGATGTCGAATTCGGCGCCGCGAAGGTTGCCGGATCGGACCTCCTCGGTCCAGGACTGACCGATGTTCACCGGTACGGCACCGAGAGCCGTGACCGTGTCGGCTTGCACTGGCGAGTTGAACACCCGGAACCGTACCCCGTGCCAGTCAGCCGGTGCCAACAGTGGTGCGTGAGTGGCGAACGGCTGGCGCAGCGGACCGACCGCGAGACCGAGACCGACGACACCGCTGCCGTCGAGGCGGCGCAGTAGCTCGCCGGCGACCGGTCCGGACACCAGTTCCTTCTCAGCGGCGTAACTGCTGATCGTCATCGGCGCTTCGACCGTGGCGAATCCAGGGATGCCGGCGTTGGCGAACGAGCGCGTCGATGGCCAGCCGCCGTCGATGGTGCCGGATGCGATCGCTTTGACGAGATTCGACTCGGCCTGCGCGGATCCGTTGCCGTAATCTTGTGTAACCTCCACCTTGAACCGACCGCCGGACACCGTGACGAGGCTGTCGACGAATGCTTGCGGCCCATACGACTGACCGTTGTCGTTGACGTCGTCGATCGTGGCCAGAGTGAGTACGGTGGTATCGCCGCCGGCCTTGTCGGCGCTGTGCGTCTGACATCCGGCGATCATGGTTGAAGCCGCCAATGCCATCGTGCAGCCGATGGCGACGCGCATACGGGTCATGTCCTCAATTCCTTTCCGCTGAGTTGCCGGACGACGGCCTAATGGGCGAGGTCGACCGGTGTGGCCGTCTCCGGGTTCCGCTCTGCGGTCCGGTTGCGGCGCTTCGCGCCGAGCTTGCGGCCGAGCGCGACCAGGCCAAATCCGGCCGCGTAGATGATCAGATTGACCACGGCGTAGTTCCAGGTCCCGGCCCTGGGGTCCTTGGGAAACGCGCTGTAGTCGCCGCCGACCCACTCACGGATCAACTCCATGCATTGATAGGA
>DATHPF010000324.1:0-1858 GCA_035484155.1 Streptosporangiaceae bacterium | reverse complement strand
AGTCGCCGGGCCTTCCTGGCCGCGCAGATCGACTCGGTGTTTACTCCTGCGGGATTTGAGCAGTTTTGCCGGGGAGGGCGTTATGCCGCGGGCAGGTCGTGCACCCGGACGTCGAACCCGGCCATGGCGAGGTGTTCTTCCAGGAGCGGTTCGATCTGGTCCCAGTTCCCTCCGGCAAGCCCGCAGCCGATGCGTGGCATGTGGATGATCGTTCCCTCGTCGATCTGGCCTGCCAGCTTGGACAGGCACTGAGCGAGCGCGTCGTAGCGGATCGCCACGGGATCTGTTCACGAGCAGCGGCCTCTTCGCCGAGCTGAGATACCTATTTCCCGATCCGTACGCCCATGCCTGATCGTGAGGTACCAGGATTCGCCCGTGCGGTGGTGGATCGCGCGTCGGTGCCCCTTTACGGGATCCGGAGCGATCGGCGGAGACGTGCGAGGACCCGGTCACGAGAGCGTGGCAGAGTCCGGGGTCGGTGCGGGGCCCGGATCTGTGATCCTGTCGAGTGCAGCCATGGCCTGGGGAGTGTGTCCTGCAGATCCGTACAACGCGGCTAGCCTGGCCCAGGCGGTGCGGGTGGCGGGGTCCTCACTGCCGCGCTGGCGCACCAGGTCAGCGACGACTCGCTGCTGGATGGTGATGGCTCGCACTGCGGCCGCTGTGATCCAGGCGATCCCGAACGCGAACACCGCGACGGCCTCGAATAGGTAAAGAGATGACCAGCCGGTGCTCCAGCTGGTCGGCCAGACGCCGGTGTACAGGGCGAAGGCGCCGGACAGCAGGACCAGGCCGCCGCAGGTGAAATACAGGGTCCTGCGCCAGCGGGGGACCTGCGGCTGGGCCGAGTAGCGGGCCGGCTCAGCCGGATTGAGGCTGGCCGCGCCTGCGGCGTCGCCTCGTTCGAGAACGAAGCAGAACACCCCGAGCGTGAGGATCAAAGCGCCCGCGGCGGCGTGGTGCAGGTAGTTGACCCACTGCGGCTCGGTCGCGGGCGGCGCCGGGGCGGTCGGAGCGAATGCCACCAGCAACGCGAACGCACCCGCGCACCAGGTACACAGGTTCTGGAGGATGGTGTGCCGGTACAGGATCAGGAAAACACCGAGTGCGCACAGCGAACCGACGAACAGGTTGCGCGCACTGGTGTAATACGAGCCGCTCATCGAGGCCGGGACGATTGTCTTGTCGCCGGCAATCCAGTTCCACGCGATCAGCATGACCGGGAGAAAGGCCCCGATCACCCCGATGCCTAGCCGGAGATCCTTTATCGCCCTGGCATCTTGGTTCCCTGGGAGAGAAAGCCCGCGTCCGGCCTGAGGCCGCTGGCCAGCAGCATCGGATCCGGCTTTCCCGGAGCTTTGCACCGTCATGAACTGTCCCCCATCGCCTAAACGATCGGCGTTGTTCCAGTGAGGCTGGAAGTGCTCTAGACCCGGTGATACACGCATGAATAGCATCTGTCAACCGTGCCGGTGCAGCCCTCGAATCTTGTCGAGATTGAGCAGCAACGCACGCCGTCCGCTCGTTTGCATACTGCATACCGGCTGAGTTGCTTAAAGAAGCATTCGAGGACGTAGGCGAGCAGGAAGGCGCCATATCGGGGGCTTGAGTAGATCTTTGCGCGAGAGTCGTTAAGTCGCTGGACGTCGACGATGCCACAAAGGATGCGGAGATGACGGCAAGAGTGATCCTCGTGGATTCGCCAGGGCTTACGAGCGGCCGGTCAGTCATAGCCGCATTCTGCTCTCCACGTCAAGGCATGGACACGGCGAGGCACATCGCCCGCTCATGCATGTGGACAGGGTCGAGCGCCGCGGGCCCGGCAGAACCTTGGCCGTGTCATGTTCCCCCGTGCCGA
>DATHPF010000323.1:0-2280 GCA_035484155.1 Streptosporangiaceae bacterium | reverse complement strand
CTTGGTGTCGAGAAATAGGTGCGTCCAGTACAGCCGCGACGCGCTCGGATCGACGATGTACCCGAAGAGGCCGCAGCACGCGAAGGCGACAGTCGCTATGACAGCGTCCCTGGTTCGCCTGGTCAGCAGCAGCAGCAAGATGAAGACGCCCGGCACCAGCTTGACCGCGGCAGCCACGCCGATACCGATCCCGGCCGGCTTGCCGCGAGACACCCGCCAGACGTCCGCGAGCACCAGGGCCATCAGCATCAGGTTGACCTGACCCAGGTACAGCGTGTGATACATCGGCTCGAGTAGCAGCGCGGCGGCGACCATGGTGACGATCACAGTCCGCGTCGGCCGGTAGCCGGCGAGCCGCACGGTGAGCACGCACGCCCACGCGAGTGCCGCGACCGAGGCTAGTTCCCAGGCAACCCGGACGAGGAGCCCGGGCATCCACGCCAGCGGCGTAAACATCGTGGCCGCGAACGGCGGATACGTGAACCAGTTCGCGTCAGCCTGGACGAGGTACAGGCGCAGCCCGTGCGTGACTGCGCGACCACCCCAGAGATAGATATTCAGGTCGAACGGCCGGTAGACAGCGACGAACCCGATCAGCAGCACGACCTGCAGGAGCAGGACCGCGAGGCCGACGTGACGCACGCGCCTGCTTGCCAGCCAGCGCCAGGCCGGGACGCTGTCGAGCGTCGCCGGGTTGCTCGTGGCCCGCGCGAACTTCCGGGTGTCGGTGTCGGCCCAGTCTCCGTGGGCCCAGTCTCCCCACTCGACCCTGACGTCCCTGTCAGCTGTGTCTGCGGCCCCGAGCGGAAGGAGTGTCGTGTGCATGGGCCCAGCGTTCCGGCGCGCTCAGGACAGGCCAATCGGGAAGATCACCCACCCCACCCTGAAGAAGATCCCGTAGCGGACCCTGATCCAGGGTCCGCGCCATAGGGGTTACGAGCGCCGAAGCCGCCTCGGCTAGCTGGTTGTCGCCTGCTCGTCGGTGTCCGACGGGATCCTGCTGAATGCATCCGTCGTCGCGAACGGCAAGGCGTCGATGAAGTTCCGCAGGCCGCCAGCGCGGGCCAGCCCGGTGTTGTGGCGCTCGGCCAGACCGTGGGTCAGCAGTACCTTGGACTGGTCGGCGGTCGCTTCGGTGAACGGCACGTTCCACGGCCCGTGCTCGTCCAGGCGTCTCAGCATGGCGAGCGGCAGCCACACGCCGTCCAGCTCGAATCCGTACTCGATCACCATGCGCTTCTGGATCTTGATCGCCCCCACCTCCGTCAGCGACCGCGGTGCCGTGCTACGTGGCCACGTTCCAGCCTATGCAGCGCGGCAAGCGCAGACGTTCGGTGGACATGCGGCGCCCAGCACCGGCGCGCCCGGCGGGCCAGCTAGCGGTGGCGGCTCCAGGTGGGGCCGACCGCGAGCCACGCAGTCTCCCAGCCGGCAAGGCGACGCCGGTCCAAGAACCGGCGAGCGAGCACGAGCATGATCGCAAGCGCCACCGCGAGGACGGCGAGCCCAAGGACGCTAGCTTCAACGACGCGGCCGCTGGCCCCGTCCCGTGTGAGCGGCGGCACGTGCGCCTTGCCCGCGCTGTCGAGCCAGACGGTGACGACGGCGCCCGCTCGGGTGCCGGACGGCACCGGAACGGTGGCGGTGTGCTCGATCCCGGCTGCGGTCCAGCGGACAGGGGTCCAGGCAATCCAGCTGTTCGTGCCATGGTCAGCCTGCTCGGCCCCGGGTACCGAATGGAGCAGGACCGCTTGCACGTGATGCCAGTGCGCCTGTGCCCGCTCTTCGCTCGCGTTGGCCGCGCGAGTCCAGTTGCCGACGAGGGCGAGGATCAGGGGGCACAAGGCCACGAAGACCACAATTGCCACCGGCACAAGCCATGCGTCGATCAAGTCCGAGCGGCGGCGCATCGGGTTGCCGTCGCGGCCGAGCCGGCGAGTAAGTCTCTTCCACATCGGTGTGGGCGTTGTCATACCGTTCACCCCATCGCCGGACCAAGCCGCACCATTGCAGCCGCCCGGATGGATTGTCTCTCCCCCGCTGAGCGTTCGCCATACCTTGACTAGGCAAAACAGCTTGGTCTAGGGATAGTCATGTCCGCTTGAAGGGCGCGTCTGGGACAGTCATGCACCTCTAAGCGCGCCCGCCTTACGGGTGCCTGCCAGGGCGATCGACGCCGAGACGCAGATCAACCTTGAGCTCTGTCGGGCTCGGACCTTGCTGCGGCGGCGTCGGCCGCGGGCTCGGTGCCAGCGGGCCCGGAAGAGGCGCCGGCGGCTC
>DATHPF010000322.1:0-28702 GCA_035484155.1 Streptosporangiaceae bacterium | reverse complement strand
CTGAGCCGGGGCGTGGCTGAGCCGGGGGTGGCTGGGACGGGGCATGGGACCCGGAACATGGCCCGGCCGGTGCAAGGGTTCCCCGCGCAGGCTCGCCCTGCGGGCCGCGATGCCGTCCGCCCGGCCGCGATCAGGTCACTTCACCTGGAGGTAGATGATGCTGCCGACGCCGAATAGGACGCAGTAGATAGCGAACGGCGTCAGCGTGCGGGTCTGGAAGTACCGGACCAGGAACCGTACGGATACGTAGGCCCCGATGCCGGACAAGATGCTGCCAGCCAGGATCGGGCCGTAGATCCCGTGGCCGAGGGTTATCAAGTCGCGTGCCTTGAGTGCGCCCGCAGCCAGGATCACGGGGGTGGCCAGGAGGAACGCGAACCGCGCGGCGTCCTCCCTGGCCAGGCCGCGGAACATGCCGGCGACCATGGTGACGCCGTCACGACTGATGCCAGCCAGCAGGGCGAGGATCTGCGCGCCGCCGATGACCACGGTCTGGAGGTAGTCCAGCTTGGACAGTCGCCGGTCGGCGCGGACGGCGGCCGCGAGTTCGGCTGCTCGCTCGGTCTTGGGATCAGGCTTGGCGGCAGCGTGATTGCCGTGACCGGGTCTGCGCGGGGGCCCGACGGTGGCCACGCCCTCGGCGCCGGCCAGGCCGACCGCCGCGACGCCGGCCACGGGCTCGCGCTGGACCTCGGCAGGTGCCATGGCCAGCCGCCGTTCCTCGGCGACCTCCTGATCCGCCTGCCGGGACGCCTTGGTCCTGAACCGCTCGCCCGAGAACAAGATCAGCCCGTTGACTACCAGGAACACTGCCGCTAGGACAGGTTTGCCGAACAGCACGCGGAATGCGTGCTCGAACAGCAGACCGGCGAGCCCCACCGGGATAGTGGCGACGATGATCATCCAGGCGAGCTTCTGGTCGCTCGTGACGATGTCCCGGTCCCGGATCGAAGTGAAGAAGCCCCTGATGATCCGCACCCAGTCGTGCCAGAAGTAGATCAGCAGCGCGATCGCTGTCGCGACGTGCAAGCCGACGATGAAAGCCAGGTAGGGCGACTCCGGTGCCGCGACGTTCAGCGCACGCGCCCAGGTCCCGCCGATGAGGGCGGGAATCAGGACGTTGTGGCCTAGGCTCGAGACCGGGAAGAGCTCGGTGACGCCCTGGATCAGGCCGACCACCATCGCCTCGGGGTAGGTCATCGCGGGGACGTGGGACATAGCAGCCTTTCGCTCAGCCGTGCGGGGTCGCGCCTGTAAGAGTAGTCAGGCAGCCGCGCGAGTGTGCCCCACTCGACCGGGCAGGCCGCGCCGGTCGACCTCAGGTCCGGCGACCCGCCGGCTAGCCCTTCTTGCCGGGGATAGCCGGGGTGTCAGCGCCGCGCGGGCGGCGGGAGATCTTGCTGCCCAGCCACACCAGGGGATCGTACTTGCGGCCGACAACGCGCTCCTTCAGCGGGATCAGGGCGTTGTCGGTGATCTTGATATTCTCCGGGCAGACCTCGGTGCAGCACTTGGTGATGTTGCAGTAGCCGAGCCCGAAGTCATCCTGGGCGATTTCGCGCCGGTCAGCAGTGTCCGCCGGATGCATCTCCAGTTCGGCGATGCGCATGAGGAAGCGCGGCCCGGCGAAGTTGTTCTCGTTCTCGGCGTGATCACGGATCACGTGGCAGGTGTTCTGGCACAGGTAGCACTCGATGCACTTGCGGAACTCCTGCGAGCGCTGCACGTCGACCTGCTGCATCCGGAACTCGCCCAGGCCAATCGACGGATCGGGCGTGAACGACGGGATCTCCCGCGCCTTCTCGTAGTTGAAGGCGACGTCGGTGACAAGGTCCCTGATCACCGGGAACGTGCGCAGCGGCGTGATCGTGAGCACCTCCTCCTCGGTGAACGTGGACATCCGCGTCATGCAGGCCAGCCGCGGCCGGCCGTTGATCTCCATCGAGCAGGAGCCGCACTTACCCGCCTTGCAGTTCCAGCGGATCGCCAGGTCGCCGGCCTGCGTGGCCTGCAGCCGGTGCAGGACATCGAGGACGACCTCGCCCTCGTTGACCTCGACCGTATAGTCGGCGAGGTCACCCTGGCCGCGGTCGCCGCGCCAGACCCGCAGTGCTGCCTTGTAAGCCATCAGTGCGTCTCCTCGGTGGCAGCTGCGGTACCGACCGCGTCGCCGGTTGGGGAGGCCGTGGCCAGCGGCGGCAGCGCAGCCACTTCCTCCTCGGTCATGTACTTCTTCAGCTCGTTCGGGTCGAACAAGGCGATCAGGTCGTCGCGCATCCGCGGCGTCGGCTGCCGGGTAATGATGATGTCGTCGCCCTCGAGCGTGCAGACGAGGTTGATCTTTCGCCACTCCGGCCGCATGCCAGGGTAGTCGTCGCGGGTGTGCCCGCCCCGGCTCTCCTGGCGCTCCAGCGCCGCGGTCGCGACGCACTTAGCCATCAGCATGATGTTGCGCAGGTCCAGCGCCAGGTGCCAGCCGGGGTTGTAGGCACTGCCGCCCTCGGCTGAGGTGGCGTCGGCCCGGACCTCCAGCCCCTCCAGCTCGGCCAGCGCCTTCTTGATCTCGGTCTCGGTCCTGATGATGCCGACCAGATTGCTCATGGTCTCCTGGACCTCGCCGTGAACCGTGTACGGGTTCTCACCGTCGGTCCGCGCCAGCGGCGCCAGCGCTTCGGCCTCCGCCGCCTCGATCTCGGCCTCGTCAGCGACTGGCAGCTTCGGTCCGAGCCTGCCGATGTACTCGGCGGCGCCGATGCCAGCACGGCGCCCGAAGACCAGCAGGTCGGAGAGCGAGTTGCCACCGAGCCGGTTCGAGCCGTGCATGCCACCGGAGACCTCGCCCGCGGCGAACAGTCCCGGCACGCAGGACTCGCCGGTGTCCGGGTCGACCTCGACGCCGCCCATCACGTAGTGCTGGGCCGGCCCGACCTCCATCGGCTCCTTGGTGATGTCGACGTCGGCCAGCTCCTTGAACTGGTGGTACATCGACGGCAGCCGGCGGAGGATCTCCTCGGCCGGGAGCCGGGACGCGATGTCCAGGAACACGCCCCCGTGCGGTGACCCACGCCCGGCCTTGACCTCGGAGTTGTTGGCCCGGGCGACTTCGTCACGCGGCAGCAGCTCGGGCGGCCGCCGGTTGTGGTCCGGGTCGGAGTACCAGCGGTCGGCCTCTTCCTCGGTCTCGGCGTACTGTGCCCTGAACACGTCGGGCACGTAGTTGAACATGTACCGCTTGCCCTCGGAGTTGCGCAGCACCCCGCCGTCGCCGCGGACCGACTCCGTCACCAGCAGGCCGCGCACCGAGATCGGCCAGACCATATGGGTCGGGTGGAACTGCACGAACTCCATATTGAGCAGCTTGGCCCCGGCCAGCAGCGCAAGCGCGTGCCCGTCACCGGTGTACTCCCAGGAGTTGGAGCTGACCTTGAACGTCTTGCCGATCCCGCCGGTTGCCAGGATGACCGCCGGCGCCTCGAACACGACGAACTGGCCGCTCTCGCGGATGTAGCCGAACGCTCCCGCGATCCTCCCCTCGCCGTCCTTGACCAGGCGCGTGATCGTCGTCTCGGAGTACACCCTGATCATCGCCTCAGGATCGCCATGCGAGATGGCGTCTTCCTGCTGGAGCGCGACGACCTTCTGCTGGAGGGTGCGGATCATCTCCAGCCCGGTGCGGTCGCCCACGTGCGCGAGCCGCGGATACTCGTGCCCGCCGAAGTTCCGCTGGCTGATCTTGCCGTCCTTGGTGCGGTCGAATACCGCGCCCCAGGCTTCCAGCTCCCACACCCGATCGGGCGCTTCCTTGGCGTGCAGTTCGGCCATCCGCGGGTTGTTCAGGAACTTGCCGCCACGCATGGTGTCGCGGAAGTGCACCATCCAGTTGTCGTGCGGGTTGACGTTGCCCATGGCCGCGGCACAACCACCCTCGGCCATGACGGTGTGCGCCTTGCCGAACAGGGACTTGGAGATGATCGCGGTCCGCTTACCCGCCAGCCGCGCCTCGATGGCCGCGCGCAGTCCAGAGCCGCCAGCGCCGATCACTACGACGTCGTAGGGAATCCGCTCGATGTCTGTCATGTCAAAGACCTCTTGCCTGAAGGCTCAGAAAAACCGTGGATCTGCGAACACGCCGCCCGCGACCAGCCGGATGTACAAGTCGGTGAACAGCACCCAGAAGAGCGACACCCAGGCGAGCTGCATGTGCTTGGTGTTGAGCTTGGAGACCTGGGTCCACATCCAGTACCGGACGGGATGCTTCGAGAAATGCTTCAGCCGGCCGCCGGTCACGTGCCGGCACGCGTGACACGACAGCGAGTACAGCCACAGCAGGGCGGCGTTCACGATTAGTACCAGCGTACCTAGGCCCATGTGCCCCCATTGCCCGCTGTGATTGCGGAAGGCGAGCACCGCGTCCCAGGTCAGGATCAGGTTGAAGATCAGGGCGACGTAGAAGAAGTACCGGTGCACGTTCTGCAGGATCAGCGGGAACCTGGTCTCACCGGTGTACTTGGCGTGCGGCTCACGGACGGCGCAGGAGGCTGGGGACCGCCAGAAGGCGCGGTAGTACGCCTTGCGGTAGTAGTAGCAGGTGAACCGGAAGCCCATCGGGCCCCAGATGATCAAGATAGCCGGGGTTAGCCAGCTCGCCCACGGAATCCAGGCGAAACCCGATCCGGCCGGGCACTTATTCGCCAGGCACGGCGAGTACAGCGGCGAGATATATGGCTTCCAGAAGTAATTCTCGTTGACCAGGGAGGCCCAGGTCAGGTAGATCACGACAGCGCCGAGGGCGGCTGCGTTAATGGCGGGCTGCCGCCACCACCGGTCGGTACGCAGCGTCTTCTGGCTGATCTGCGCCCTTGTCTTGGCCGGCGCATCGGATATTTGCGTCATTCGTCGACGTCTCCGCCCTGGAACTCACTGGGATCGCTCCGGGTCCGCCAGGTGGCACCCGGGCCGCCGCCCATGAATGGGCGGCCAGCCGGATCGCAGCGGGCTCGCGTCGCGTGCAAAACCCTATTCCACTGAATACCACTCGCAGGCCTCAGGAGGGACTTCGGCGCGTGTGAGACTCGCTACATAACGCAGGGGCGGCCGCGACCTCGCTGGCGGCACGAACGGGGGCAAACCCCGTTACCTTAATGATCGTGCCCATCGACGACGCTCAGCTCCTCACCGACCGGACCCACCTCACCCACGTCCAGTACCGCACGGACGCCAACCTGGCGGCCCGGCAGTCCGTGTACGCCTACCAGGTGCCAAAGATCGATCTTGCGGCGGCTGTGCTCGACCTCGCCAGGCTGGACGGCACCGAGACGGTGGCCGAGATCGGCTGCGGCAATGGCATCTACCTGGCTGAGCTGACGCGCCGGCGCCACGGCGGCCGGGTCCTTGGCGCCGACCTCTCGCGTGGCATGCTCACGGCCGCCCGCACCGGTGCGCCCGGCGCTGGCCTGGTGGTCGGGGACGCCGCTGGCCTGCCGCTCGGCGACGAGGTTGCTGACGTCACGCTGGCGGCGCACATGCTCTATCACGTGCCTGACGGGCCTGCCGCGGCGCGCGAATTCCGCCGGATCACGCGCACCGGCGGTCAGCTACTCGTGGTGCTCAACGACGCCGACCACCTGCGTGAGCTGCGTGAGCTCGTCGAGGCAGTCGGCGTCAGCTTTGGCCGCGAGCCCGGTGCCACCTGGGCGCAGTTCGAGGCCATGACGGTCGACCGCGGTGCCGAACTGCTGGCCGAGCTGTTCTCGGTCGTCGAGCGGCATGACCTGGCCGGTGAGCTGCTGATTCCTGGCCCGCAGCCGGTGATCGACTACGTCGCGAGCACCTGGACCGCGCAGTCGCTGCCTGACCCGGAGGCATTCACCGCGGCCGTGACCGAGCGGGTGCAGTTCGGGCCGGACGGCATGTTCCGGGTCAGGACCCGTAGCGGGGTGCTGATCTGCCGCTGACGCGCGCAGTCACGTACTCCAGCGGCACGGCGTGCCTAGTCCGGCCGCCGACGCCCGTGGTAGTCACCGCCATGAACAGCGAGTTGAGGATGGCTTCCTCGGTCGCCTCGATCGCGGCAAGGAAAAGCAAGTCAAGATCTTTATCGGGAACGGGGCCGCCTTCGTCCGCCGCCTTTTGCTGCTCAGCCCGCTGCTGCTGGCCCCCGATGACCGGCAAAGCCGTGCTTACCGCTAGTGCGTAGTCGCCGCTGTGCCCGGAAAAATCTGAGCCTGTCCGGGCCATGCCGCCAAACGCCCTGGTAGCCAGCCTGGTCAGCTGACGGCTGTCGAGCACCGCGTCGGTCGCGAGCACGATGACGCAGGAATTGCCCGCGGCTTGCTGGTCGTGGTCTTGATCACGCGCGGCTGCCATCGCCGGGGGCGGGCACGGCACGCCGAGCACCGTCAGCTCGCCGCCGAAGTTGGCCTGCACGAGCACGCCGAGCGTGGCCGGCCCGGCGCGCTGCTCGCACACTCTGGACGACGTGCCGATCCCGGCTTTATAGCCAAGGGCGCCGGTCCCGGTTCCGGCGCCGACGCAACCCTCGGCCACCGGGCCTGCTGTCGCTCCGTCGAGCGCCGCCCGGACGTGGTCGTCGGTGATCGGCCTGGCCCAGATGTCGGACAGGTATCCGTCGTTGGTCTCGGCGACGACCGGGTTCAGCGTGGCCATGTCGGCGTAGCCGGGCTTGCCGTGCAGGTAGGACAGCAGGGCGTCGGCGACCCGGAAGACCGACAGCGTGCTGGTCAGCAGCACCGGCGTCTCGATAGTCCCGAGCTCGGTGACCTGAGTGGTGCCGACCATCTTGCCGAAGCCGTTGAAGACGGCCAGGCCCGCTGGGAGGGTGCGCCGGCCGGCCGGATCGCTGCCAGCGAGGGTGTCGGGCACGATGGCGGTGACGCCGGTCCTGATGTCGCTGCCCTCGATGAGCGTCAGCTGCCCGACCCGGATACCGGGTACGTCGGTGACGGCGTTCGCCAATCCCGTCGGCAGCCGGCCAGGAGCCAGGCCAAGGTCGCGAGCCCTGGCCCGGCCGGCCGTCACGGCAGGACGACGGTAGGGCTGGGCACCTCGATGGTCTGGACCAGGGCGGGGATCCCGGTCTGCTGGTCGATCTGCATCACCATGACCGTGTGCGAGCGCTCGTTGGCGACGTAGAGCCGATCGCCGTCGAGTGCGATGTGCCGCGGCCACTCGCCGGCCGGGACCTCGGTGACGTAGCGCGGCCGGACGCCATCCAGCGCAAACACGGATACGGTGTCCGGGCCCCGATTGGCGACGTACAGGTAGCGGCCGTCGCTGACGAGCTCAGATGGCTGGTTATGGCCGGTTGCCGTGCTGGCAGGCATGGTGCCGAGCAGCTGACCGTCAGCGTCGTAGCCGAGCAGTTCCCCGCTCAGCTCGGCGGTGAGGTAGTAGTGGTCGCCGACGGGCAGCACGTGCCGCGGGCCCGAGCCGGCCGGAGCCGAGGCGATGCCCTGGAGCGTCAGCTTGCCGTCTGCGGAGAGCTGGTAGCGGTAGATCGCGTCGCCGCCAAGGTCAGTTACGAGCAGGACGTCGCCCATGGGTCGCACCATGTGCGGATGCGCCTGCTCCTGGCGCGGGTGGTCCCCGTGCGCCGCATGCTGGACGAGATCGGTGCGCTCGCCGATGCTGCCGTCCGGGCCGAGCCGGTGCACGCTGATGCTGCCGCCGCTGTAGTTCGCGGTGATCAGGTACTGGCCGGAGGCGTCCACGGCCAGGTGGGCAGGCTCAGCGCCGCCGGTCGAGCCGGCGCCGAGCGGCTGGTCCGGCACGCCGTCGGCGAGCGACCAGGCGCGCACTTGCCCGTCGTCAGTCTCCTCGACGGCGTAGAGCACGGGCAGGTCGGGATGCCTGGCGATCCAGGACGGCGAGTCAGCCGGGATGACGGTCGTGACTTCGTCGTCGTCCAGCACGGCGATGCCAGACCCCTTGCCTTTGTCGCCCGAGTAACCGCCGATCAGTAGTCGTGTCATGAGGTCTGGATACCCAGGGAGCTGCGCAGGAAGTCCACCTGCAGCAAGAGCAGGTTCTCCGCCACGTCTTCGCGGGAGGCCATGTGGGTGACGCCCGAGAGCGGCAGGACGCTGTGCGGCCGCCCAGCGGCCAGGAGCGCCGCGGAGAGCCGGAGGCTGTGCGCGACCACGACGTTGTCGTCCGCCAGGCCGTGGATTAGCAGCAGCGGCCTGGTCAGCTTCGGCGCGTCTGCCAGCAGCGAGCTTTGCGCGTAGGTCTCCGGCTGAGCGTCCGGCAGGCCGAGGTAGCGCTCGGTGTAGCAGGTGTCATAGAGCCGCCAGTCGGTGGGCGGCGCCCCGGCGATCCCGGCGTGAAAGACATCTGGCCGCCGCAGCACGGCCAGCGCGGACAGGTAGCCGCCGAAGGACCAGCCCCGGATGCCTACCTTGGTCAGGTCCAGGTCAGGGCACTGCTCGGCGGCCGAGTGCAGCGCCTCGACCTGGTCGGCCAGGATGGGCCCGGCCAGATCCCCGGCCACCGTTCGGTCCCACTCCGGGCCCCGGCCTGGAGTCCCGCGGCCGTCGGCGACAACGACAGCGAATCCCTGCTCGGCGAACCACTGTGAGTTGAGGTGCGCCCCGCCAGACGCCACCACGCGCTGGCCGTGCGGCCCGCCGTACGGATCGCACAGCACCGGCAGCTTGCCCGAGCCCGGCGTGTGCCAGGACGGCAGGATGATCGCGGTCCTGATCCGGCTGGGCCCGGCCGACCAGGTCAGCATCGGCTGAGGCGCGGGCAGGTCTGGCGTCTCCGCAAGGGAGCCAATGCGGCCGACCTCGGTGCGCGGTTCGCCTCCTGAACCCGACCGCAGCAACCGGACCGACGTGGCGGCGTCGGCCAGGGTGCGGCTGACGAGCAGCAGCGTGCTCGCCGCCTGCTGGGCGCTGTACACGCCGTCAGCCGGGGTCAGGGGCTCGACGCCCGCGGGTCCGGCGCTCCAGACGGCGATCGACGCCGGGTCCTGCGCAGAGGCGGTGAACAGGACGGTGTCGCCGTCGGTGCCAAGCACCTCCCTGACGTTGATCGAGTCGGGGGTCAGCACGGCGGCCGTGCCAGCTGCGTGCTCGGCCTCGGTGCCCGCCACGACGCGCTTAGCGCCGCCGATGTCAGCGGTCCAGACCACCTGGCCGCCGGGCAGGCTGGCCGGCACACCGGTCACGATGTCGACCCACGAAGGGTCAGTATCGGCCCGCACCAGGCTGGTCGCCCCGGTGGCCGGGTCGACGGCGAGGATGCGCATGTCCCGCTGATCGCGGCTAGCCACCACTAGCAACGGATGGCCGATGCTGGCATCCCAGCTCGCTGTCACCAGGTAAGGCAGCGCAGCCGCGTCCCAGCTGACCTCGGTCAGGTCGCCCGCCAGCGTGGCAACGAAGACTGAGACAACCGCATTCGGCGTGCCCGCCGATGGGTAGCGGACGGGCCTGGCCTCGGTGGCCGGGTTCGCCGGGTCGGCGATGTGCCAGAACTGCACCGGGGTGTCGTCGACGCGTGCGGTGAGTATCGCCGAGCCGTCCGGCGCCCACCAGTAGCCGCGGTTGCGGTCCATCTCCTCGGCCGCGACGAACTCGGCCAGCCCGAAGCTCACACCGTCGGCGCCCTTCGGATCGGCGAGCACTCGGTCCGTGCCGGCGGTGATCTCGCACACCCGCAGCACGCCGTCGCTGACGTAAGCGACGTAAGCCCCGGTCGGATCAGGGCGCGGATCGGCGGCCGGCCTCATGGTGGGCAGCTCGCGCACCCCGCCGGCTTGCCGGAGGTCGGCCAAGTAGACCGTCCCGGCGAGGGCGAACGCAGCGACCGTGCAGGCAGCGTCGGTGGCGAACGCGACGATGCCGCCCGCCCGCTCTCGCGCTCGCTCCCGACGGGCCTTTTCAACCGGGTCATCCGTGGCGCCTGCGTGACCGAGCTCTGCCGGGTCGGCGATCAGCCGCTCGTCGCCGGTGGCGACGTCAAGCGCCCACAGGCAGGTCACCGGGTCGGTACCGCCGCGCGACCGCAGAAAAATGACAGCCTCACCGTCGGGCGAGAGCCGGAAGGAGCGCGGGGCGCCCAAGGTGAAGCCGATCGTCCGGGCTGCCTGGCGGGGGAAGGAATCTGTCACGCACTAGATCCTGCCAGGCCGACGGCCAACAGCGGTCGGTAGGCTCGCGGATATGAATAAACCGGACGTCAGACGCATGCTGCTGGTGCACGCGCATCCGGACGACGAGTCGATCGGTACCGGCGCCACGATGGCCAAATACGCGGCCGAAGGCGCCCACGTGACGCTCGTGACCTGCACACTCGGCGAGTTGGGCGAGGTGATTCCGCCGGAGCTTGCGCACCTGGCCTGGGACTCCGACGGTGGTCTTGGCCACCACCGCATCAGCGAGCTGGCTGTGGCCTGCGCGGCGCTCGGCGTGACTGACCACCGCTTCCTCGGCGGCGCTGGCCGGTGGCGCGACTCGGGCATGATGGGGACCCAGTCCAACGACTGGCCCGGCTGCTTCTGGCAGGCCGACGTCGACGAGGCCGCGCATGCGCTACTGGCCGTCATTGCCGACGTGAAGCCGCAGGTCCTGGTGACCTACGATGCGAACGGCTTTTACGGCCATCCCGACCACATCCAGGCGCATCGGGTCGCCTGGCGCGCCTTCGAGCTCGCTGGCGGCCTGGTCAGCAAGTTCTATGCGACAGCGATTCCGAAGTCGGTGCTGGCGGAGGCGATGGCTCTGCGCGATGAGAGCGCAGCCAGCGGCGCCACACTGGGCGGAACCGACTTCACCAGGGTCGAGTCCGTCGACGAGCTGCCGTTCGGGACCGACGACGACAAGGTCACCACTCGGATCGACGCCCGCGACTACCTGGATGCCAAGCTGGCGGCCATGCGCGCGCACGCGACGCAGATCGCTGTCGACAGTCCGTTCTTTGCACTGTCCGACATGGTCGGTCAGCGAGCCCTCGGCACCGAGTACTACACGCTGCTCGCTGGTCCGCGGCGCTTCGATGAGCCCGGCGGCTTCGAGCCGGACTTGTTCGCCGGGCTTAGCTAGCTTGACTAGCCTTCCCCTGTGAACAGCCAGCACGGCACGCCCACCGGTGGCCACTCGCCCCCCGGTGGCCAGCGGCCAGCCGACACTGACGGACGCGCCGTCACCGTCGCTGCCTACGTGGCGCTGTTCGTGCTGGGCGCGGTCCAGGCCCTGATCGGCACGTTTCAGTACAGTCAGGGACCTGGCCCGCTGGTAGCGATCTGCTTCGATGTGGCCATCCTCGTGACCTGCATACTCGGCTCGCGGGGCATGCGCACCGCTCTTGGCGGTGTGCTGCCAGCGGCCGGCTGGCTGGTCGTCACCCTGGTTCTCAGCACCGCGCCCGCCGGCGGCAGTGTCCTCGTGACCGCCACGGTGGCCGGTGAGTGGTTCCTGTTCGGGGGGGCGCTGTCGGCAGTGGCAGGCGCTGTATACGCGTTCGCCCGCTGGTCCCGGCCTAGGCGGCGCAAGTCCGGGCTCGAGTAGTGGCCTAAGGCGGCCGACGGGCGGAAATAGGGAACGCTGCCGATTCGGAACCGCGTGCCTTACGGCGAACCTCGATGCTATGGACCTCACCAGGGGTCCGAACTCGAGGAGGCCCTAAGTGCATCCCTATCTCAGCATGCTGATGGCCGAGCAGCGGGCCACCGATATGCGCGCCGCTGCAGCCGCGCACAGGCTGGCGCGCGCAGCGCGCGTCAGCCGCGGTGCTACGAAGCGTCGGCAGGCGCCGGCGTCGTGGAGCTCGCAGACGTCCGGCCGCCCCGCCGCTGCCTGCCAAGACGGTTCGGCGTCGGCACGTTCCGGGTCGGCTGGACCGCAGCCGACGTCTTCCGCCTCGGCGGGGCCGCCGGGATCGCGGTCGGCCCGTTCCGCGACTGCTCAGTTGCCCCGTCTGGACGACCGCGACTCCGAGCTGTGCGGCGCCGACTGCTAGCGGCGCGGTGGTGTCCGCTAGACGCGGATGACGGCGACCCGTTGGCCAGCCGGCCGGCCCGGCGGCCGTCACAACCTCGCTCCGCCGTACCTTGGCGGCTTCGGACGACTGCCTCGTCCGCGCTGCCTGCTGCCAGCTCTCGCCGCCTGGATAAGGCTGGTCGACGTGCTCAGGCCGGTGCCACTCCAGGTCGCGTGCCGACGAGCCATTGAGCTCGCCGTAGTCACACTCGCGCAGCCGCCAGTCCAGCAGGACGGGAATGCCAGTGCCGGCGAACGCGATGGCCGCGGTCTGCGTGGCCCTGGCGAGATCCGAGCTGAAGACAGCCGCGATGCCGTCGTCCGCGCGCCGCCTGCCCAGCTCAGCGGCTTGCTCGCGACCGACTTTGGACAGTCGGCCAGGCAGCCAGCCGGTGGCAACGCCGTTCTCGTTGTCCTCGGTCGTCGAGTGCGTCTCGAACACGATGCGGATGGGCATCGGACCTCCGCAGGCTCGTCGCCGGTCGTGCCGAACCGCGACTAGCGGACCAGGGCCTCGACTTGGTCGATAGCCCAGTCCAGGTCCGCCTCGCTGATGACGAGCGGCGGCGCGAGCCTGATCGTAGAGCCGTGAGTGTCCTTAGCCAGTACGCCACGTTCGGCCAGCAGTTCGCAGGCTTGCCGGCCGGGCAGGTCCGTAAACTCCACGCCTGCCCACAGCCCGCGCCCGCGGACGTCCCTGACCTTGCTCTCGGGCAGGGCGTTCAGCCGGTCGTGCATGTGCGCGCCGAGCTTGGCCGAGCGCTCCTGGTACTCACCAGTTGAGAGCATGGCGATGACCTCGCGGGCAACGGCGCACGCCAGCGGGTTGCCGCCGAAGGTCGAGCCGTGCTGACCGGGCTTGAACACTCCCAGCACGTCGCTCGACGATACGACTGCGGAGACTGGCACGATGCCGCCGCCGAGTGCCTTGCCGAGGATGTACATGTCGGGCACGACATCTTCGTGCTCGCAAGCGAATGTCGCGCCGGTCCGGCCCAGCCCGGACTGGATCTCGTCGGCGATAAAGAGCGCCCCGTGCGCCGTGCAGAGTTCGCGCACGCTGGCCAGGAAGCCAGCGGGCGGTACCAGCACGCCGGCCTCGCCCTGGATCGGTTCCACCAGCACGGCCACGACGTTCTCGTCCATGGCTGCCGTAAGCGCAGGCACGTCGCCGTACGGCACGATGCGGAAGCCCGGCGTATATGGTCCGTAGCCATCTCTGGCGTCGGGGTCGGTAGAAAAGCTCACGATGGTGGTAGTCCGGCCATGGAAGTTGCCGTCGAACACGACGATGACGGCCTCGTCGGCGGGCACGCCCTTAACCTCATAGCCCCACTTGCGCGCGGTCTTAATTGCGGTCTCCACCGCCTCCGCACCGGTGTTCATCGGCAGCACCATGTCCATGCCGGCCAGCGCGGCGAGCTCAGCGCAGAAGGGACCGAACTGGTCGTGCTCGAAGGCCCGGCTCACGAGCGTTACGCGCTCAAGCTGACGCTGGGCTGCGGCGACGAGCCGGGGGTGGCGGTGGCCGAAGTTGATGGCCGAGTAGGCGGCCAGCATGTCGAGGTACCGCGTGCCGTCGACATCGGTGACCCAGGCGCCCTCGGCTCCGGCGATCACCACCGGCAGCGGGTGGTAGTTATGTGCGCTGTGCGCCGCCGATTGCGCGCGCAGCTGTAGAGCGTTCGGACCTGCCGTGCCTGCCATAACATGCCTTCCTGCGTTAGCCCGACTGCCTCGACGTGCCGTGATATCGCCGGTTACCTCAGCTCGAGGGTGCAGCACTTCGGTCCGCCGCCAGCCTTGAGCAGCTCCGACAGGTCCACCCCGACGGGACGGAAGCCCGCGGCGGCCAACTGGTCGCGCAGGCCGACCGCCTGCTCGGGAAGCACGACGTTCCGGCCGTCACTGATGGCGTTGACGCCCAGCACCTCGGCATCCTCGTCCTTGACCTCGATCAGCTCGGGGAAATGCGCGGCGAGCGCCGCCTTGGCTGCATCATCGAACGCGGCCGGGTAGTAAGCGGCGGTCTCCGGGTCCAGCACGACCAGCGCGGTGTCGAGGTGGTAGAAGCGCGGGTCGACCAGGCGCAGGCTGATCACCGGCAGGCCGAATAGGTCCGTCAGCTCGTGCCTGACCGCCTCGTCGCTGCGGAAACCGTGGCCGGCCAGGATGGCGCGGCCGGCGAAGACGATGTCGCCCTCGCCCTCGTTCATGATCGCGGACTCGCGGACCTCGCGGTAACCCTGCTCCCGAAACCAGCTGAGGTAGGCGGCCGCCTCAGGCTGCCGCTCGGCATGCTTGAACCGCGATCCGAGAACCTTGCCGTCGAGAACGGTTGCGCCGTTGGCCGCGAAGACCATATCTGGCAGTCCGGGCTCCGGCCTGATCGTCCGCACGGTGTGACCGAGGCTTGCGTAGACGTGGCTCAGGCGCTTCCACTGCGTCATGGCGAGCTCTGCATCGACAGGCTTGTCCGGGTTCATCCATGGATTGATGGCATACTCCACCGCGAAATACTCGGGTGGGCACATGAGGTATGTCCTCGCGTGGGTGGTACGGCGCACGGTCTCCGTCATGGTCAAGCGCTCCTCGTTGGCGGATGATCTGGGCGGATGATCTTTCGTCAAGACTAGGAGCCAGGAGCCCCGGCATGCGCTAGTGCCTCATGCGCATGAGCGCTGATCTGTTGCATACTCGGCAGCTGCCGCGGCGATCTGTTGCGTCACCGGTCACGACCAGGAGGGCAGGGCAAATTACCCTAAAGCGCGCCGAGCATCCTAGTCCGGCGTCACGGTCCAGGTTTGACCGTCGGGCGTGTCAGCGACCATGACGCCGAGCTCGCTGAGCTCGGTCCGCAGCCGGTCCGCCGCGGCATAATCCCTGCGCTCGCGGGCCGCGGACCGCTCAGCCAGCCTGCCCTCGGCACCAGGCGGCAGCGGCGTCACCGTTCGCGGCTGTCCGACCAGGCTGACCAGGTCCAGTCCGAGGACCCGGTCGGCGCTGGCGAAGGTCTCGAATTTCGAGCCCGCCGGGGTCTCCGGATCCTTGGCCAGTTCGCGCAGGGTCCGCAACGCGGCAGGCGTGTCCAGGTCGTCGTCCAGCGCCGTGGTGATCCGTCCCCAGTACTCAGCGCACATGGGCTTGCTCGGCTCGTTGGCCCAGTCGGCTACCTGCTCACGCCACCGCCGCACTGTCCCGTTGGCTGCGGTCAGCGTCTCCCAGGTGAGGTTCATCTGCTGGCGGTACCGGTGCTCGAGGAAGGCGAGCCGGGCCGCGAGCGGGTCCAGCCCGCGAGCGGTCAGGTCGGACAGGAGCACGACGTTCCCGGTTGACTTAGCCATCTTGCGGCCCTCGAAGAGCACATGCTCGCCGTGCACCCAGTGCTGGACGACTTCGTGCCCGGCGAGCGCGTTGGACTGAGCGCGCTCGTCCTCGTGGTGAGGGAAGCGGAGGTCGATGCCGCCGGTGTGGATATCGATCACGTCGCCAAGGAACTTCAGCGACATAGCCGAGCACTCCGTGTGCCAGCCGGGGAATCCCGTACCCCACGGCGCCGGCCAGGTCAGCTCACGCTCGGGCGGTGCGCTCTTCCACAATGCCCAGTCCGCGTGGAACCGCTTCTCCTCGTCCACGTCGCCTGCGGATCGATGGCCCGGCATGAGCTCATCGAGCCGGTTGCCCGAGAGCGCGCCATAGTCGGGCACGCTGCGTGCGGCGAAGTAGACAGACCCGCTGGCGGCGACGTAAGCGTGCCCGGTCTCAATCAGCTTCGCGATCATGTCGATCATCAGGTCGATCGACTCTGAGGCGCGAGGCGAGTAGTCGGGCGGCAGGATGTTGAGGGCCGCGCAGTCGGTCCGGTAGGCGTCCGCATAGGAGCGGGCGATATCGAGCGCCGTCTTGCCTTCGGCCCTGGCCTGCGCCAGCACCTTATCCTCGCCGGCCGGGTCCGCTTCGGCGTCGTCGGCGAGGTGACCTACGTCGGTGATGTTCTGGCAGACGACGACGGATAGGTGCTGGCGCTCGGCGTTGCGCCGGATGAGGTCAGGCAGCATGAACGTGCGCATGTTGCCGACGTGGGCGAACCTGTACACCGTCGGGCCGCACGCATACATCCGCAGCTGACCCGGCCGTGCGGTCCGAATGTCGACGACGGCGCGCTGCCTGGTGTCGTAGAGCCTGAACACGCCTGCCAGCCTACGGCTACCGGGTGAGCACACTCGGTCGCCACGTGGCGCCGCGGGTTAGTTCAAGCCGTTCGTGGTGGCGGTCGGACCTGAGCCGTACGGCACGGCATCGACGACGCCAACCTGGGTGGCCGGCGCGGTGAGCACGGTCTGCGCGGCGTGGGTCGACGGATTGAGCCAGATCAGCGACGAGGTACCAGGGCAGCTGGTCTGCGCGAGGATCAGCAGACGCTGGCCAACGCCAGCGACGACCGCAGCGTGGTAATTCGGGCTCCCTGGCACGCTGACCGCAGTCTCGGTGCCAGTGCTCCCGAGCTGGAGGATGTGCTCGCCGCCGGGCCCGCTCGCGGCGCCGCTGCACTGCGCGGCGGTCGTCGCGGTGACGTAGACCGATCCGCCGGCCTGCCAGGCTCCGGTGAGGTCACCAACGCCACTCGCTGAGCCGGAGATGCCGGTCAGCGGCGTCGGCGCACCACCGCCCGCTGGCACGAGCCAGAGGCGCCCGGCGTCCGTCGTGCCAGCGGCATTGCAGAACGCCAGCACTGTCTCCGAGCTCCACCAGCTGATCGGGGTGCACGACGGCACCGTGCCGGTGCCAGGGACGCTCAGCCTGCGGATCAGTCCGCCGACATTGCTCACCAGCTGCATCTCCCGGCCGCTGACACCCCAGACGGCGGTCGTACCATCCGGCGAGCTGAGCGCGTTGCCTTGCAGCACGCCGGTCGCGCCGGCCGGCCGCGGTACCGATCCGATCGTGGCCTGATGCGCGCCAGCAAGGCTGTAGCGCTCCAGCAAGTCCCTGCCCCCCTTCTGCCGCACGGCCAGGAGGTTGAGACCATCGGGCCGGGTGAATCCGAGCACCGTCACGCCAGCGGGCAGCACCAGGGTCGTCAGCTGTCCAGAGGAGAGCGTCAGCAGGCCATAACCGGACGCACTGCCGCCCTGGGCGCCGCCTACTGCGTACAGCGCTGTCCTCGCGTCGCCCGACCACGCGAGCAGATCGGGCGCTGCGCCGCCGGACCTCGTGAGGATGCGGTATCTACCGCCCTCCGGGTCGACCAGGTAGATGACGTACTGGCCGCCGCCGCCAGCCGCCCCGTCGGCGTCCGGCTGGGCCGTGGAGACCTCAGCGAGCGTCCAGCCTGATCCGACAAGCGACCACGGGATGGTCGCGCGACCGGCGGTCCGGCCAGCCGGAAGCATATGCACGGTCGGCTTGGCGACTGCGCTCGCCGATACGCCGGGGGTAGCGCCGTGGCGCGTGCTATGGCCGCCGGTGGCGTACACGATCACGCCTGCCAGCAGGATGGCGGCGGCCGCAGCGGCGGCGATGATGTTCCGTCGCGAGGCGAGCGCGGACGGCAAGACGGAGGGCAGCACACGACCGGTCTGTCTCGCCCGCAATCGGCTCGTGGCGGGCGGCGTGCCCGACGTCGGGGGAGTACTGGCATAGTCCGCGATCGCCGCGGTTGGCGTCCCGCCCGGCGGTACAGCCCAGTCCGCTGTCTGGCTGGAGAGGCCACCGCCGGGTGCCGGGCTGCCGAAGAGGCTGCCGGGTGGTACAGCGGCCTGCACCGGGCCGCCAGCTGCCGAGGCGTCCAGCGGCCCGGCAGCGACGGCGTCGAGGGTGGCAGGACCAGCCAGGGCGGCAGGGTCCGGGGTCAGCGTGGCTGGTGGATCGGATGTCGCCGGCGGTGCGGGCCGGAACATCCCTGGCCAGGTCAGCGGGTCGTGACCGGGAGCACGGTCGACGCTGCCGTGCAGGCCGCCCGCTTCAGCCCGACGCCGGTCGTAGGCGACTTTGGCGACGTCCAGCACCCAGGCCTCGGAGTCGCTGGATCCCGACACTTCGTACCACTGCTGGTAGGCCCTGGCGTATGCCTCCCGGATCGCATGGTCGGCTAGGCCGTCCTCGTCCGCCAGCGCGTGCATCTGGCTGGTGACGTTCCACACGGTTCGCGCGTAGAACGCGTCGAAGGATTCTGACTCGGGCATCTGCTACTGCACCTCCGACCGCGGCACTAGGAGCGGAACCGAGTCGGCTCGCTGCACCAGACAGGCACACGCGCCGTGGTCAGCGGTGCGGTATGCCAAGTTTGTTATTTACCCGATGAATTCCGGTTACGCCAGGTTAGGCGAGTTTGGCCAGTCGGGTGACCGCAGCGTCGATACGTTCATCGGTAGCGGTCAGGGCGACCCGGACGTGCAGGCTGCCGCCCGGCCCGTAGATCTCGCCCGGCGCGACCAGGATGCCAGCCTCGGCAAGTCGCTGTACCGAAGCCCAGCAGTCCAGCTCGGGATGCGCGGCCCACAGGTATAGCCCGGCGGCGGATTGGTCGACGGCCCAGCCCGCAGCGGCCAGGGCCGGGCGCAGCCGGTCCCGCCTGCCCGCGTACCTGGCCCGTTGCTCGGCGGCGTGCGCGTCGTCGCCTAGTGCCGCGGTCATTGCGGCCTGGACCGGGGCTGGCATGATCAGCCCGGCGTGCTTGCGGACCTCGAGCAGGTCAGCGATGAGCGCAGCGTCGCCGGTAACGAAGCCGGCTCGGTACCCAGCGAGGTTCGATCGCTTCGAGAGCGAGTGGACAGCGAGCAGGCCCTCGTGTGAACCAGCACATGCATCCGGGTGAAGCACGGACAGCGGCGTAGCCTCCCAGCCGAGTTCGAGGTAGCACTCGTCTGAGGCGACGACCGCGCCACGCTCGCGGGCCCAGCTCACGACCTTCCGCAGGTGCTCGGCGGGCAGTACCTGGCCAGTCGGATTTGACGGCGAATTCAGCCAGGCCAGCCGGACGGGCTCGGGACCCAGCGTGACTAGTCCGTCGGCCGCAACCGGCCTGGCCCCAGCAAGCCGGGCGCCGACATCGTAAGTCGGGTATGCCAGCGCCGGATGTACGACGACGTCGCCAGGGCCGCAGCCGAGCAGCGTCGGCAGCGAGGCAATGAACTCCTTGGTGCCGATCACGGGAAGAACGGCGGCCGGATCGACGCTCACCCCGTGCCGTCTTGCCAACCAGCCCGCAGCCGCCTCCCGGAGCGCGGGCGTGCCGGCGGTCAGCGGGTAACCAGGGGAGTTATCGGCAGCGCGAAGCGCCGCCCTGACCACCTCCGGGACCGGGTCGACCGGCGTGCCCACGGATAGATCGACGATCCCGCCCGGATGGGCTCGCGCCAGGTCCGCGGCAGGAGCGAGCGAATCCCACGGGAAGGCCGGCAAGCGGGCCGCCAGGGTCGCTGGCCGCCGCCGGGCAAGCCCGGCCGTGCCGCGTCCAGCAGCCGCCGATACTGGCGCGGGATCGCTGACCGTCACTGGCCCGCCCGGTCTAGTGCTCTGTCTCCTGTGGCGGGAGCGCCGCTACGATCGGGTGATCCGTGTGGATCTTGCCGACCTTCGACGCGCCGCCTGGCGAGCCGAGGTCAGCGAAGAACTCGACGTTGGCCTTGTAGTAGTCCTTCCACTGGTCCGGCACATCGTCCTCGTAGAAGATGGCCTCAACCGGGCAGACGGGCTCACAGGCGCCGCAGTCCACGCACTCATCCGGGTGGATATAGAGCATCCGCTCGCCTTCATAGATGCAGTCGACCGGGCACTCTTCGATGCAGGCCTTGTCGAGCACATCGACGCAAGGCTGCGTGATGATATAGGTCACTTCCGCGTTCTCCTCTTCCGTCCGCGCCCTGGTGCACTCAGCGGTGCGGCTGACCCAAGTGTCGCGGCTTGCCACCAGTATCGCGTTCCCGGCGGGATCCGCGCGCGTGCAGCCCATCCTCGGGGTGGCAGGCTATCAGCCGAACACCACGGCCCCTGGGGCAGCCCGCGCTCGGGTCTTGGCCGTCTCTGCTGTCCAGTGTCCGGAGCCTCGGAAGCCAAACCACTGATAGCCCTGATACCGGACAAATCTGATGCCATAGGTGCCCGCGTTCGATACCAGCCAGCTTGTCACGGCCCAGCCCTGCGGCGTGTCCCGCACTGTGACGGTGTCGGCCGGATCGCTGCTGAGCTGCCGGGGCAGCGGCCCGAATGCGCTGGCTAGTGCCCGGTCCGCAGCCGGCAGCCGGGGCTTGCCCGGCGCTGACCCGTATGTGCACCACACCGCATGCGGCTCGGAGCCAGTGAAAGCGGTTGCGAGCTCTCTGGCCATCCCTGCGTACTGGCCGTATGCCGAGCCGTCGGCGCTGTGCTGGACATCCTGAGCCGCGACGTCGATCGGCATCCGCAGGTAGCGGGGGACCGACGCGAGCGCCTCGAAGAACCGGTCTGTCGCGTACACCGGGTCCTCGATCTGCTCAGTGGTGCCCCAGCCTTCCGACGGCCGCTGCTGGAACACCCCCACCGAGTCCCGGTCGCCGTAATGCAGGTTCTGGAGCTTGGACTCCTGTAGCGCCGTCGCATACGCGATCGCGACCGCGCGCGGCGGCAGGTTCCGCTCGCTAGCCACCCCGGCGATCGTGGCGGCGATGGCGGCCTGGCTAGGCGTGAGCTGTAGTCCCTGGCCGCTAGGACCGGCGGAGCACGCCGTCGGCCGCGGCGCGACCGAATGTGACGGCTTCAGCGCCAGGTAGCCGATGACTGCCGCGATCACCACGATGACGAGGCCGGCCGCAGTCCCCGGCCGCCGGTCGCCACGGGCGGGCTTGCGCTTGCTCGGCACGGTACGAAGCTACCCGGTCCCTGGGCGCGCAGCCGTCGGTGCGCGGATTAGGCTCCGACGCCATGACAGACCTCTCCGCGCCGGCGGCCAGTGTCCTGCCGGCCGACATCGACGAAGTATGGCAGCGGCGCGCCAGCCTGACCCCCGGCGACGTGGCGGCCAGGGATCTCGTGGTGGCGGCGGTCGACCTGATCGACTCGGGGACGGCGAGGGTGGCCTGGCCTGATCCGGGCTCGGGCGAGATCGTCGTGGACGAGCGGGCCAAGCGGGCGATCCTGCTGGCCTTCAGGCTGCTGCCGATGGTGCACTCGCAGGTCGGGGACTTTCGCTATCACGACCGCGTCCCGCTCACGACCAGGCTCGATGGCGTCCGGGCTGTCGCGGGCTCCATCGTGCGGTGGGGTGCCTACGTCGCGCCCGGTGCCGTACTCATGCCGTCGTTCGTCAACATCGGCGCCTACGTCGGCTCGGGCACCATGGTCGACACCTGGGCCACGGTGGGGTCATGCGCTCAGATCGGCAAGAACGTGCACCTGGCCGGCGGCGTGGGCATCGGCGGCGTGCTCGAGCCGCCGAACGCCGTGCCGGTCGTGATCGAGGACGATGCATTCATCATGTCCCGGTGCATGGTGGTCGAGGGCGCGCGGGTTCGCACCGGGGCGGTCCTCGGCGCCGGAACCATCTTGACCAAGTCCACGCACGTGATCGACGTGCAGACCGGGTCGGAACTGCCGCGCGGCGAAGTCCCGGCGTGGTCAGTCTGCGTTGGCGGCACGCGGTCGCGCGTGTTCGAGGGCGGCGAGTTCGGCATGCCGTGCCTGCTGATGCTTCGCCAGCTGGACGAAGGCACCGCGCACGACAAGGCGGCGCTGAACGACATACTGCGCGATCACGGCCTCAGCTCGTAGGGGCGGGATCCGCAACTAGCCGTACTCCTGATTGCCTGGCTGGTCCTCACGACAGCTACTTTTGGCCCATGAGCGTGCACTCCGAGCCGCGCCGTCGGCTGCGTCGCCAGGGTCCGGCCACGCTGCGGGGCAAGGCCATCCCGAAAACGACGACCGATCAGCGACTGCTGGACTGGCGCGGGCCTAGCGACTGGGTGCACACCGATCCCTGGCGCGTGCTGCGGATCCAGGCCGAGTTCGTCGAGGGCTTCGGCTTGCTGGCCGAGCTCGGGCAGGCAGTTTCGGTGTTCGGTTCGGCGCGCACGGTACCGGGCAGCCGGGAGTACGAGTGCGCCGAGCAGATCGGATCAGGCCTGGCGAAGGCTGGCTATGCCGTGATTACCGGGGGCGGCCCCGGCATCATGGAGGCGGCGAATAAAGGCGCGATCAGCGCCGGGGGCGTCTCGGTCGGCCTCGGCATCGAACTGCCCATGGAACAAGGCCTGAACGACTACGTCGAGATCGGCCTGGAGTTCCGGTACTTCTTCGTTCGCAAGACGGTCTTCGTGAAGTACTCGCAGGCGTTCGTCGTGCTGCCTGGCGGCTTCGGGACGCTGGACGAGCTGTTCGAGGCGATCACGCTGGTGCAGACCGGCAAGATCACTCGCTTCCCCATAGTGCTGGTGGGCAGCGAGTACTGGCAGGGCCTGAACTCGTGGATCACCGAGACCATGCTGCCAGCCGGCAAGATCTCCGCCGCCGATCCGGATCTGATCACAGTGGCCGACGATCCGGTCGAGGTCGTGCGGATCATCACCGAGGCACACGGCCTCAACCCCAGCCTGAAGAGCATGACCGAGACGCCATAGGGGTGGCCACGGCGATGGTGATGCCCCAGCATCACGCCGGCCGTGGCACGATTACGGTGTGTCCGCTGCCATTATCCTCGCTGCCGCCGTCATCCTCGGGGGCATCATCGTGGTGGCCATGGGCAAGGGCGGTGAGCTGTCGAGGGAACGGCCCGAGCTTCCTGCCCGCGCTGACTTCCGGTCCTGGTCCGACGTGGCCGACTACCGCCCGCCCGGTGCGCTGCTCGGGTACCACGCCGCGGCGACCGAACGCGCCTTTGCGCTGATCGCGCGCACAGTTGCCGAGCGGGACGCCGAGATCGACTGGCTGCGCAGGCGGCTCGCCGAGGTCCAGGCGTCGTCGGCAGCCCCAGAGGTGACGCCTGCCAAGCCCGAACTGCCGCCTGCCGACGTGACCTGGCAGGGTGGCGGCCCTGCTGGGCCGGGCGTCGCCAGCGGCTTCTCCGTGCGGCAGCCGGTCGGTGGCGGCCTCGGCGAGGACGAATGACGGCCGGGCTGCCGGCCCCAGGCCCGGACGGGCTGCTCCGGTGCCCGTGGAGCCTTAGCACTCCCGACTACCTCACCTACCACGACGAGGAGTGGGGTCGCTCCGTCCGCGATGACACCGTCATGTTCGAGCGGCTGTGCCTGGAGGCCTTCCAGTCGGGCCTGTCCTGGCTGACGATCTTGCGCAAGCGAGAGAACTTCCGGCTCGCCTTCGGTGGCTTTGACATCGAGACGGTCGCCGCCTTCGGCCCCGCGGACATTAGCCGACTGCTTGGGGATGCGGGCATCGTACGCAACAGGGCCAAGATCGAGGCCGCGATCGCGAACGCCAGGGCCGCGCTCGACCTGCCTGAGGGCTTGGCCGACCGGGTCTGGAAGTACGCAAGCGACCAGGGGCCAGCACCGCTGACGCTAGCCGACGTACCGGCGGTCACCCCGGAGTCCAAGGCGCTGGCTAAGGACCTGCGCGCGGCCGGATTCCGGTTCACTGGGCCGGTGACTGCCTACGCCACAATGCAGGCGTGCGGGGTCGTGAACGATCACCTGGCTGACTGTGTATGCCGGGACGCCTGACAGCACACAGAATCCGGAATGGCCGGCCATTTCCGTCGGCACCGCAGATCAGCCTCGGCATATCGACGTCGGGCGCTACGACGACGTGATCTGGACCGGTCATAGATGCTTAAGCAGCTGCTGTCTGTCCTCGTTTGTCATAGTTGGCGGTACTGGTGGTGCAGGAGTGCGCTGCCGGCTGAACGCAATTGCCCGGTGTTTAGCCGATGTGCGGTACCGAGCCCGCCACCAATGGACTAGTTCGCTTATGTTTGCGGATTCGCCTAGGTGCCAATTCCCGACGTCAATCCCCGATCGTGAACGTGCCGATCCGCCTGCGCAGAAATGCCGCGGGCCATTTGTCTGGTCCGGTACCTGCAGGCGCGTCGCGCCGACGCCGACCCGCGTGTGCTCCCGGCCTGCGCGATTGCCCTTGGGCTCTAGCACATCGGGCCGCGGCGCGCAAGAATGGCAGCGCCAGTAGCCAGCAGGCGCGTCCTGGCCGGGCGCGATCACGTCGGCTACTCCAGCCATTTGCTGCGACATTAACCGAATCCCATTGCGAAACTTCGCACAATGCCCATAATCTGAGGTTCACGTAAGCCTTACTCGGGAGGGCGGAGGAGCATGCGGCCGCCAACGCCTGCCGACAGCGGCGGGGGTGTGTTGGGCACGCCCGTGGTCAGCGGCTCTGCCCGCAGTTCTTCCGGGCAGCACAGCGTTCCCGGGCAGCACAGTTCTTCCGGGCAGCACAGTTCTTCCGGGCAGCACACCGTCCCGCGGCCTGGACCAGGGGCCGGCCTGCTGGCAGCTCCGGTGGCCGAAGCGGTAGCCAGGATCCCCGACCAGGCCGAGCGGCTGTCCGATGCCGGGCTCAGCGGCGGCGGCTGCTTCGTCCGGCCCCTGCCGATCGACACGACATGCGCGGCCGCCGCCCGCCGCTTCTTCCGGGAAGCCGCGTCAACGCTCGCGATCCCATCCGGCCTGCTGCATGACGGTGTCACGATGGCGAGCGAGCTAGCGGCCAACACCTTGCATGCCCAGCGGAACGCTGCGCGCAGCATTGGCCGCCAGCGAGTCGCGGCCGGAATCCCGGAGATCTGGCTGTACCTGCGCGGGACCGGCCGGACACGGGAGCTCGTGTGCAAGGTCTTTGACACCGAGCGGACCTGGAGCGTCGGGACGGATCCTGGCATGGATAAGGCGCCGCTGGACTCGGTCAGCGGTCGCGGGCTGCAGGTAGTGGCTGGACTGTCCGCTGGCCAGTGGGGATGTCACCTCACCCGATCCCGGCTCGGGAACTGGCGAGTGCCGGGCAAGGCAGTCTGGTTCGCGCTGCGCATCCCCCCGGCCGTCCTGCCCGATCACATCGGCCGGTCTCGGTACAGCCCGGAGTGGCTGATCAACGAGCTTGAGGCCATGCTGGGAGATCGCGGCCTATCCGGCAGCATCGTCAGAGGAGACCGCGACGGCATTTCCGTGCTGTCCATCAGCCAGCACCTGACGGTCTGGCGGCACGGGAGCACGGTTTCCTGGCGTACCCCGCCGGGCCGGTACCAGCAGATGGACCTCGCCGATCTGGTCGAGGTCACCGAGCAAATCGTGGGCGCGCATGAGGAGATCGCGCTCCGCGAGGCGGTCGCGGTTTAGCGGCCCTGGTAGACCGGCGCCTGCTTGGTCACGAAGGCCTCGGTCGCTGCCCGGTGGTCAGCGCTGTCCCCGAGCCGCACCTGGAGCTCGGCTTCCTTCTCCAGTGACTCGCCCAGGCTGTGGCTCTCGGCGTACAGCAGGCTCTCCTTAATCGCGGCATAGGCCAGCGTCGGTCCGTCTGCCAGCCTGGCGGCGAACTGGGCGGCGGCGGCGGGAAGCTCGTCGTCGGGCACGACCGAGGTTATGAGCCCGAGTCCGAGCGCGGCGGCCGAGCCGATCGGCTCGGCCAGCATGAGCAGCTCAGCCGCCCTGGCCGTCCCGACCAGCCGCGGCAAGGTCCACGACGCACCGGAGTCCGCGCCGAGACCGACCCTGGCGAACGCCAGGAGAAAGCTCGCCCGTGCCGCCGCGATGCGAAAATCGCAGGCGAGGGCCAGCGACGCGCCGGCGCCCGCGGCCACCCCCGGAAGCGCGGCCACGACCGGTTTGGGCATCCCGGTGATCGCCTCGATGAGCGGGTTGTAGTGGCGGCGGACAGTATCCAGCGGCGCCGCGCCGCCAGCCAGCAGCTCAGCGTGCTCACGCAGGTCCTGGCCGGAGCAGAAGGCAGGCCCGGCGCCGGTCAGCACCACGGCGCGGACTGCGTCGTCATCGCTCGCCACCCGCACGGCCTCGAGCAGGGCGACCTTGGTCTCCGCCGTCAGTGCGTTCCGCGCTTCAGGCCGGTTGATCGTGATCGTCGCGACCTTGCCGTCGACGTCGTAAAGCACGCTATCGGCCACGTGGCTTCCTTCCACTCGTGTGCCCTGCGGTCCAGCGCCCGGGGCGCCTGTCGTCGCACTGAGCATGCCCGAGTGGCCGTCCCGCCGGCAACTGGGGGCCTGGCCGCGGGCCTGCGGGTGGCCAGGTTCCGAACCGGGCAGAATGCCCGCGGGCTACCGGACGCGGGTACGCGCCGGGTGTCCTGTTCTCTCCCAGTATCGGGCTGGAAAGGGCGGGAACGCTGATCGTTACCATCGGACGGCCGAACACTGGATAATAGAGGGACTGATCTAGATGCATGTGGCTGGCTGGAGTACCGCCAGGCGCCGTCCGCCGGGTTGTTCCGGCGGTTGCGGTTCGGTGCGGCCCCAGGGCAGGGAAGGGGAGCAGGATGGCGGCGATGAAGCCGCGGACGGGTGACGGTCCGCTCGAGGTCACCAAGGAGGGCCGCGGCATCGTGATGCGCGTGCCCCTCGAAGGCGGTGGGCGGCTTGTTGTGGAGCTCACCCCGGACGAGGCGCGGTCCCTGGGCGAGGCGCTCAAGGCCACCGTCGGCTGAGCCAGTCAGCCGCTGTCCGGGCGCAACCCTGCAGCGCCCGGGCACGGTTGGCCGGCGGTAGGCCTATCCGGCCTGCTTAGCCGCTGCAAGCAGCCCGTTGCCGATGGGAAGTAGCAGCGGTACGAGTCGATCATCGGCTCGGACCTGCTCGCGCAACTCCGCCGCCGCAGCTGCCTCGGCGTCGCTCGGCAACCGCTCCGTGGCCGTGCTCCCGGGCAGCACAGCGTTGAAGACCACGACGCCGCCCGGTCTGAGCAGCCGCAACGCGCCGTCCAGGTAGGGGACGAACTCCTGCCGGTCGGCGTCGCAGAACACCATGTCATAGGCCGCGTCGGCCAGCCTCGGCAGTACCTCGAGGGCGAGCCCCCCGATGAGCCGATACCTGCTGGTCGGGAGTCCGGCCGCGATATAGGCCGCCCGTGCGAGCCGCTGGTGCTCGGGCTCGACGTCGACAGTAGTCAGTACCGAGCCAGGGCGCATGCCACGCAGCAAATAGATCCCGGAGGTACCGCAGCCGGTGCCGATCTCCACCACCGACCGGGCGCCGATAGCCGCCGTGATGAAACGCAGCGCGGCGCCCGTGAGCTGGGTCACCGGGGCCGCTCCGCCTATCTCCGCCGCGTTGCGGCGCGCGCCGACGAGCGCGTCGTCCTCGGGCACGAAGTCGTCGATATAGGCGAGAGTGCCTGCCGTGATGGAAATGGCTACCTCCCCGTTGGCCACGGCGCCGACCCTGCTCGCAGCGATGTCGCGCAGCCCCCGGCGCCCGGCCGGGCTGCACAGTCCGTCCGGCCGCAGCCTAGCGGCCATGACGGCGGTCCGGGAACCGACCGGGTAACGTCGTGCGTTACGGAGAATGAGCATCCGGGCTTACGGGAACAACGCCGCTCGGCCGGAGGTTTGCGGTAGCAGGGCGTTGAAGGATGTGAGCCGTTGCTGGATGAGCCGTCGCAGGGGGACATGGTGGACGAGGCAGGCGTAGCCGCCGACATCGTCGAGGTGCCGACCTGGACGCCACCGACCTGGGAAGCGGTCGTGCGCGACCACTCTGCGCGCGTTTACCGGCTCGCCTACCGGCTGACCGGCAACAGCCACGATGCCGAGGATCTGACCCAAGAGGTTTTTGTCAGGGTATTCCGGTCCCTGGACAGCTACATTCCCGGCACGTTCGAGGGCTGGCTGCACCGGATCACCACCAACTTGTTCCTGGATATGGCTCGGCGGCGCCAGCGGATCAGGTTCGAGGGCCTGGCCGACGAGACCGAGTCGCGACTAGGCGGCTCTGAGCCCACTCCCGCGCAGGCGTTTGACGATCGGCATCTCGACGGCGACATCCATGCGGCGCTCATGGCGCTGGCCCCGGAGTACCGGGCTGCCGTCATTCTCTGCGACATTGAGGGCCTGTCGTATGAGGAGATCGCCGACACCCTCGGCGTCAAGCTTGGCACCGTGCGGAGCCGCATCCACCGTGGCCGGGCTCAGCTCCGGCAGGCGCTTGAGCACCGGCGGCCACGTCGGCTCGGCGCTGCTGTGCCGCAGCCGCGGTTGCAGATCGACCTGCCGATGGCGCAAGGCGGTCAGCCATGACCCACCTCGGCCAGCGGCTGTCCGCGCTGATCGACGGTGAGCTCGACGGCTCCGAGCGCGAGCGCGTGCTGGTGCACATGGCCAGATGCGGATCATGCCGAGACGAGGTGGCTTCGCTGCGCATGCTCAAGCGGCGCATGAATGCCCTGGGTGAGGCGGCGGCGGGAGCTGGCCTGACGGGTCGCCTCATGAGCCTGAGCGAGCTGATGGGACTGGACGATCCGAGGCTGGCCGGCGGAATGTCCTCCGGCGAGACGCCCTGGCCGCCGCCTGGGCCAGCGGGTTCCTGGCCTGTGCGCGAGCACCCTGGGCAGGGCGCGACTGCGGCCGGTCACAGTAACCGCCCGGATCAGCGGACCGGACGCTACTTTCTGGCCGGCTCGGTGGCGGTCTTTCTCGCGGGTCTCGGTACGGCGGCGTTCATCGTCGGTGGCGAACCGCAAGCGAAGGCACCGGCGCCGCCCGTTACCCCGTCAATCGACGTGCTCGTATTTCCCCAGCACACCGTG
>DATHPF010000321.1:0-11304 GCA_035484155.1 Streptosporangiaceae bacterium | reverse complement strand
CAGCGATTGCGCACTCGTTGGCAAGACCAGCGCGAACCTGATCAGTAAACGCGGCGACCGCGCCAGGCAAAGCATGGCCAGCTACATCAACATCCAGCATGCCGGCCGCTGCCGAGCCAGTGATTGCGGGATCCAGCCCGTGCGTGGCTCCGGCCTCACGGAGGATTCGGAGCACGGTGTCCAGCTGACCAGCCCAGAAAGCGACTCTGAGCTGCGTGCCGTCTCCGAGCGTGGGATGGGCGGAGCTGACGTCGGACCGTTTCGTGTGGTCCGACGGCAATCCGACCGTCCCACGCGAACCAAGGAAGCCAAGCATCCGCTCTACCCGCCCCGCGACACTTGCTGCGTCGCCTTCGAGCAATACCGCGACTGAGATTGAGTTGGCTGCCGACGGCCAGTTCAGCTCGATGGCGGATGGTGCCAGCGGTGAGTCCGCCATGGCTTGAACGACCGCGGTCGCTGACGCGGGATCGAGTGTCTTGACGTTGATCCAGGTTGCTGTCTCGGGCTTCGGATGCAGACGGAACGTCGCCTGGGTGATCAGGCCGAGCGTGCCGTAGGAGCCCGCGAAGAGCTTGCCGAGGTCGTAGCCGGCCACGTTCTTGACGACTTTGCCGCCGGACTTCGCCACGGCGCCGTCGGCCCGGACGATGGTGATGCCGATGAGGAGATCGCGCGGGCTGCCGTAACGGAAACGCAGCGGGCCTGCTGCGCCGGTGGCGATCAGGCCGCCGATCGTGCCGCTGATCGGCGGATCTAGGGCGAGTCGTTGATCGGCTGAAGCCAGTACGTCAGCCAGGTCGTCGAGCCGGACTCCAGCCTGCGCGGTGACGACGAGGTCGCCTGCGGCGTGTTCGATCACCTTGTCCAGTCGGCGGGTGTCGACGATCAGGTCGCAGCTCGCTGGCGGCGCGCCCCAGTGCAGGCGGGTGCCGGAACCGCGCGGGACGATGGTCAGGCCGAGCTCGGCGGCGGCTCGCAGTAGCGCGGCGGCCTCGGTCGTTGATGCCGGTGCCGCCACGTAGCGCCCCTGGCTCCCGTTGACGGCGTCGCGTTCGCCGGCGGTGGCGAGGTCGGCGCAGGCGCTGGCGAGGGCAGCCGGGATGGCGGCGTCGGCGGCGGTCGTAGGCGGCCCCGTTCCCATCAGAACTGGTCGATCACGCCGGAGGCGACGAGCGGATGCGGAGCGTGCCGCACCCCCGGCACCTCACCGCACAGCCGGGGCGTCGGGAAGATCTTGCCCGGATTGCAGATGCCCGCCGGGTCGAACGCGCATCGCAGCAGCTGCATCGTGTCGAGGTCGTCAGCGCTGAACATCCGCGGCAAGTAGCGGGACTTGTCCACGCCGACGCCGTGCTCGCCGGTGATCGAGCCGCCGTGCTCGATACAGAGGTCCAGGATCATGCCGGATACCTTCTCGGCGGCCTCCTGCTCGCCGGGGACCGTGTCGTCGAAGAGCACCAGCGGATGGAGATTGCCGTCCCCGGCGTGGAAGACGTTCGCTACCCGGATGCCGGTCTCTGCCGACAGCTCGCTGATCCGGTCCAGGACGGCCGGCAGCGCCGTGCGCGGGACGACCCCGTCCTGGACGATGTAGGCGGGGCTGATCCGGCCCACGGCGGCGAACGCCGACTTGCGTCCGGTCCAGATCGCCGCGCGCTCGGCGGCGTTCTGCGCTGCCCTGATCTCGTAGGCGCCCGTCGCCGTGCAGATCTGGCGGACGGCCTCGGTCTGGGCCTCGACGTCAGCGGCCGGGCCGTCGAGTTCCACGATCAGGACCGCGCCTGCGCCTTCGGGGTAGCAGCAATGCACCGCGGCCTCGGCGGCCTCGATCGCGAGGGCGTCCATCATCTCGATCGCCGCGGGCAGGATGCCCGACCCGATGATCGAAGACACGGCCGCCCCGCCAGCGCCCATCGTGGTGAACGCGGCGAGCAACGTGGTCACGGCCTCGGGGATCGGCGTCAGCTTCACGACGATCTTGGTCACAATGCCGAGCGTGCCTTCGGATCCGGTGAACGCGCCGACGAGGTCGTACCCCGGCGCCGCGCCTGTCCCGTCGCCCAGCCAGGTGAGCTCGCCCGCGGGCGTCACGATCTCCAGTCCCACCACGTGATGGACAGTGAAGCCGTGCTTCAGGCAGTGCGCACCGCCGGAGTTCTCGGCCACGTTCCCGCCTACGGAGCAGACGACCTGGCTGGACGGGTCCGGCGCGTAGAACAGGCCGTATGGCTCGGCGGCCTTGCTGACGGACAGATTCGTGACGCCTGGTTCGACGATCGCGCGGTGGCTGGCGGCATCGATGGCGATGATGCTGCGCATAGTGGACATCACGATCAGGACGCCGTCGGTGCGGGGGAGCGCGCCGCCCGACAGGCCCGTGCCGCTGCCGCGGGCCACGAACGGGATGCCGCGGGCCGCGCATTCGCGCACGATGGCGGCGACTTGCTCGGCAGTGCGCGGCAGCACGACGAGGCCGGGCGTGGACCTGTGCGCGGTCAGGCCGTCGCACTCGTAGGTGCGCAACTGCTGCGGGTCGGTGATGACGCTGTCAGCGCCGCAGATCTGCGCCAGGCTGGCTGCGAATGCCCCATCCATGAGTGCACCGTCCATACCACCAGCATCCCTCGCAGCCGGGCCGCCCGCTACCGGGGGCAGCGCCTGGCTGGCTCAGCGCCAGCGCTGAAAATCCCAACTGTCTCATTATTCGGACATGTAGTATCAATATATGGTCAGCCCCATATCGTCAGCTCAGCGGCAATGAGCCAGGACCCGGGTTCGAGCCGGCGCTGGCTCATCCTGCTGATCGGGCTGATCGCGATGACGGCAGGCTGCACGTTCCAGTACGGCCTGGCGTACCTGATCCCCGCCCTGCGGCACGCCGGGTTTTCGCTGGAACTCGCCAGCATTCTCGTCGCGTGCCCGACCGCGGGGCTCCTGCTGACGCTGATCGGCTGGGGTTACGCCGCTGACCGGTGGGGCGAACGCCTGGTCCTCGCGAGCGGGCTGGGGGCCGCGGGAATCGTCTTGCTTCTGGCCTCGCTCGTCCACGGCGCAGTCGCGCTAGGCCTCTGCCTGGCGCTGGGCGGCGCGGCCGGCGGCTCGGTGTTCGCGGCGAGCGGCAGGCTCATTCTCGGCTGGTTCGCGCGGCACGAGCGCGGCCTGGCGATGGGCATCCGGCAGAGCGCGCAGCCGCTCGGCGTCGCACTCGCAGCAGCGACGCTGCCTGCGCTTGGCGCATCGGGCACGGGCAGGCCGCTGCTGTTCCTTGGCGGCTTCTGCGTGATCGCCGCCGTGCTGGTCGTGGCGCTCGTGCGTGATCCCGCCCGGACGCTTGCGCCTGAACCGCGTGCGCCTGAACCGCTTGCGCCTGAACCGCGTGCGCCTGAACCGCGTGCGCCTGAACCGGAAACGCACGGTCCGGAGGCCCGGGAACCGCAGCCGCACGGTCCGGAGGCCCAGGCACCGCAGGCGCAAGCCGGCGGCCGGGCTTCGCCTTATCGCCAGCCGGTGCTGTGGCGGATCCATGCAGCGAGCGCGTTGCTGGTTGTGCCGCAGTTCACCGTGGCGACGTTCGCGCTGGTCTACCTCGTTGACGCGCGCGGCTGGACGGTGCTCGCGGCCGGGCGCCTGCTGGCCGTGGCGCAGGTTTGCGGGGCCGGGTCGCGGCTCGGGGCAGGCTACTGGTCAGACCGGGTCGGCAGCCGTATGCGGCCGATGCGCGTCCTTGCCATCACTACCGGCGCCGGCATGCTCGCCTTGGCTGCGGCAGCCGCGGCCGGCTCGTCGATCGCGGTTCCGATCCTGCTGGGGTGCGGCGTCGTGGCCGTCAGCACGAACGGGCTGGCGTTCACCGCGGTCGCCGAGTACGCCGGATCGTCCTGGGCCGGCCGGGCCCTCGGCATCCAGAACACCGGCCAGAACGCCCTGGCTGCAGCCACGCCGCCAGTCCTGGCGCTGGCCATCGGCTCGATCGGGTTCGGCGCGTCGTTCGCCGTCGTGGCCGCGTTCCCGCTGGTTGCGGCGGTCTTCGTGCCGGTGTCTGCGGAGGGCGCCGCCGTGCGGGCGCCGCTGCGAGCCCGCCGGATTGTCGGCAGTGCGGACTAGCGTTCCGTGCATGACCGAGCATGAATTCTGGGCCGAGCAGAGCCCGGTGACTGACCCAGAGGCGTTTGCGGACCGGATCCGCGAGGTTCCCGGCACGCTCTCCGCGATGCGAGCCGCGGCGCGCGGGCTGGTTTTCCACTACCGCGACGATGGCGATTTCGCTGCCAACGGCATCAGTGCAGACCGGATCGCCGAGATCGACACTCGCTACGCGAGGGACATGCTCGCCCGCATCGTGAGCCTGGCAGACGAGCCGCTCGCTGCGTCACGTCCGCCCAGCCATCGCGTGATCGGCTGCTGTCGGGACTTCACGGTGCTGTTCCTGGCGATGGCCCGCGCGCACGGCGTACCGGCACGCGCCCGCGTCGGGTTCGCCACCTACTTTCAGCCTGGCTGGTACATCGACCACGTGGTCGCCGAGATCTGGGATTCTGCGCGTGGCAGCTGGCGTCTCGTCGATCCCGAGCTCGCCGAGGATCACGTCAGCTCGGCCGACGGCGCGCGCGTCGACCCGGAAGACCTGACGAGCGCCCAGTTCCTGACTGGCGCGGCGGCATGGCGGAGGTGCCGGTCTGGGGTGGCGGACGTTGCACGCTTCGTCGTGGACCCCAGCCTGGATATCCCGCTGACAAAGGGATGGCCCTACGTCCGGCACAACCTCATCCACGACCTGGCGGCCCTGGCGAAGCACGAGATGCTGCTGTGGGACAACTGGGGCTGGGCCGACATCGCAGGGGAGCCGTCGCCCGATCAGCTTGCCGTGCTGGACGAGCTGGCAACAGCCGCCAGCGTCGGCGACGTGCCGCTGGCCAGGGTCATGTCCTTCTACGAGCGTCCGGGCCTTACCGTCCCCTCACAGGTCACTAGTTACAGCCCCGCCGCCGCCGAGCCTCTTCAGGTCGCCCTCTAGGCCCGTTACGGCATCCGCTCGTAGGCGGGCAGGGTCAGGAAGTCGACGTAACCGTCAGCCAGCGCCACCTCAGTGAACAGCGACCGGGCCTGCAGGTACTGGCCCTCGTCGTACGCACTGCCTAGCTGGACCCTGATGTTGTCGAGTTCCTCGGCGATGATCTGCTCGACCAGCTCCCTCGTCACCGTCGGGCCCTCGGCTAGCGCGATGTCGTTGTGCAGCCACTGCCAGATCTGGGACCTCGAGATCTCGGCCGTCGCCGCGTCCTCCATGAGGTTGAAGATGGCCACTGCTCCGTTCCCGGCTAGCCAATTCGCCAGGTACTGGAGTCCGACGCTGACGTTGTTGCGCAGTCCGGCCTCGGTGATCTCGCCGGGGGTCTTGCTGACCGCGAGCAGGTCCGCGGCCTGGACGTGCACGTCCGGGCGCTGCTTGTCCAGCTGGTTCGGCTGGTCGCCGAGCACGCCATCGAAGACCTCACGGCAGATAGGCACTAGATCCGGATGGGCGACCCACGAGCCGTCGAAGCCGTCCTGCGACTCACGGGTCTTGTCGTCTCGCACCTTGGCAAGCGCGATGGCGTTGACCGCCTCGTCGCGGCGGCTGGGAATGAACGCCGCCATGCCACCCATCGCATGCGCGCCGCGGGCATGGCAGGTCTTGACCAGCAGCTGCGTGTACGCGCGCATCATCGGCGCGGTCATGGTCACCGCGTTCCGCTCCGGCAGCACGAACTCAGCGCCACGGGTACGGAACTTCTTGATGATGCTGAACAGGTAGTCCCACCGGCCGGCGTTCAGCCCGGCGCTGTGGTCGCGGAGCTCATACAGAATCTCCTGCATCTCGAACGCGGCCGGGATGGTCTCGATCAGCACCGTCGCGCGGATGGTGCCCTGCTGGATGCCCAGAGCGTCCTGGGCCAGCACGAACGCGTCATTCCAGAGCCTCGCCTCCAGGTGACTCTCCAGCTTGGCCAGGTAGAAGTACGGGCCCTTTCCCTTCTCCAGCTGCCGCCTGGCGCAATGCGTGAAGTACAGCCCGAAGTCGACCAGACTGCCGGAGGCCCGCTGGCCGTCAATCAGCAGGTGCTTCTCCGGCAGGTGCCAGCCACGCGGCCGGACCACGATCGTGGCCAGCTCCTCATCCGGCCTCAGCTGGTAAGACTTGCCTTCTTCGCTGGTGAAATCGATGGTCCGGTCTATGGCGTCCTTGAGGTTGAGCTGACCGGTGACCATGTTGTCCCAGAGCGGGGTGTTGGCGTCCTCGAAGTCGGCCAGCCACACCTTCGCGCCGGAGTTGAGCGCGTTGATGGTCATTTTCTTGTCGGTCGGTCCGGTGATCTCGACGCGCCGGTCGATCAGGCCGGGCGCCGGCGGCGCGACCCGCCAGGTGGTGTCGGACCTGATGGCTTCGGTGCTGGTCAGGAAGTCCAGCGTGCCGCCTGCCGACAGCTCCTGCTGGCGGCGGGCTCGGGCTGCCAGCAGATCACGCCGGCGCTCTCCGAGCTCCCGGTGGAGCACGCCTACCAGGTCGAGCGCCTCGGGAGTCAGGATCTCGTCGTACCGGTTACCTGACGGGCCGGCAATCTCCACGCCACTCGGCATTGCACGCTCCTCACCGCCGGGTCCGCCCCGGCCGCTGGCTGACTACCCGAAGGTAACTCATGCGGTCAGCGGGCACACTACCGACGCGGTCAGGTGCGTGGCCGACGCTGGCCGGGCACATCTTCGGGGCCTCGAGTGTTAATGAGATGAGGATGGATACGCGCCATGGCACTATCAGGGTCAGCGTTCGCAACCAGCGGACGGGCGCCGTATCTGCCGACTTACCAGTATTTCGCAGTACTACGGGGCGTTGCAGTGCCCATTAGAGGTGGAATGACCGCGCTATCGCACGAAAATCAGAACGACGACCAGCTATGGGGTACTCCGGTACCCGGGCCCGACGACGGCGACCTCCATCTTGAGGAGCGGCATGCGCTGCGGCGTGTGGCGGGCCTGTCGACCGAGCTTGAAGACGTCAGCGAGGTTGAGTATCGGGCCCTGCGACTCGAGCGAGTCGTCCTCATGGGGGTCTGGACCGACGGCACCCTCGCCATGGCGGAGAATTCGCTGCGCGAGTTGTCCAGGCTGGCTGAGACCGCGGGCTCGGAGGTGCTCGACGCGCTTGTCCAGCGCCGCGGGCGGCCGGACGCCGCGACGTACGTCGGCGCGGGTAAGGCCAGGGAGCTGGCCGAGATCGTCATGGCGCATGGCGCCGACACCGTCATCTGCGACGGCGAGCTGACGCCCGGCCAGCTGCGGAGCCTCGAAAGCACGGTCAAGGTCAAGGTCGTCGACCGGACCGCGCTGATCCTGGACATCTTCGCCCAGCACGCCCGCAGCAAGGAGGGCAAGGCACAAGTCGAGCTCGCCCAGCTTCAGTACCTGCTGCCGCGCTTGCGCGGCTGGGGCGAGTCGCTGTCCAGGCAGACCGGCGGCCGCGCAGGCGGCGGGGGCGGCATCGGCACGCGCGGCCCCGGTGAGACCAAGATCGAGACGGACCGGCGCCGGATCAGGTCGCGGATCTCCAGGCTGCGTCGTGAGATCGCCGAGATGTCGGTCGGCCGGGAGGTACAGCGCGGGCAACGCCAGCGGTACTCGGTGCCATCAGTGGCTATCGCCGGGTACACCAACGCAGGCAAGTCAAGTCTGCTGAACCGGCTGACCGGGAGTCAGGTGCTCGTCGACGACTCGCTGTTTGCCACGCTGGACCCAGCGGTGCGCAAGGCCCGGACGTCGGGCGGCTGGCCGTACACGCTGACCGACACCGTCGGGTTCGTGCGGCACCTGCCGCATCAGCTCGTCGATGCCTTCCGCTCCACTCTGGAGGAGGTCGGTGACGCCGACCTCATCTTGCACGTTGTCGACGGCGCGGACGCCGATCCGCGATCGCAACTCGCCGCGGTCCGGGAGGTGCTCGCGGAGGTCGGGGCTGGCAACGTGCCCGAGTTGGTGGTGATCAACAAGGCTGACTGCGCAGACCCGATCCAGATCGAGGGCCTGCAACTGGCCGAGCGCCAGTCGGTGGTCGTCTCCGCATGGACGGGCGACGGAATCGACAGGCTGCAAGCCGAGATCGAGCGGCTGCTGCCGCGCCAGTTCCGGGAGGTCAGTGTCGTCCTGCCGTACGACCGCGGTGACCTGCTATCTCGCGCGCACGACGAAGGCGAGGTACTCACCGTCGCGCATGGCGGTGATGGCACCGAGCTGACCGCCAAGGTGCCGCTCGGCCTGGCGGCTGAGCTCGACAGGTTCGTCCGGACAAATTCGCCTGCCTAGATCAGCGGGACGGCCGACATCCGATGTCCTGCGCTATAGCGCGCAATTTACTCTGCAATTGCGCCACGCATGTCCGCGCCTGTTCGCGCCTGTTCGGTCTCCTTTCTGCCTGCATATCGCACAGCAGCGGAGCTTATCTTGGCGCTGCTCGCGATGTCGTGCCGCCCGGCTTAAGCCGAGCCGTTTGCCTGCGATAATGTCTACCGGCCGGGGTCCTGCTTCGGGTCCCCGGCCGGTACGCTGACCGACCATTTAGCACGTCGGGCCGGCGCGTCGCGGCAATGACTGGCATGTCACTGCCATTAAGATGACAGCTCGCGCGGCAAATGCTGGCCGTCTGCTGCCAATGCTGAAAACAAACCTTTACAGTCTTGTACTTGTGCAATAGCGTGACTCAACCGATATGTTGGTGTGTCGCGACCACGCGACCCTTGCAGGGCCGCCGGACGCGATCCGGCCCGCCTGGCCGGTGCCAGAGTTCACGCCCATTCCGACGTTCGGTGAGAGAGGCTTGCATGGTTGCCCGGAGTTCCGCGCACCCTCGCCGTCCTCGGCTGGGCGGCGCCGCGTGACCGTGCGATTGCTAACCAATATCGGCAGGCTCTGGACCGGATCCGAAGTCTGGAGCAATGCCGCCATCCTGTCCCAGGACGATCGCATCGCCTGGGTCGGGCCGGCTTCCGAGCTGCCAACGAGCATCCCTGGGGTCATCCACAACATCGTCGACGTCGACCACGTGGAGAACCTCGGCGGGGCGCTGGTCACACCCGGCCTCATCGACGCTCACACCCACCCCGTCTACGCCGGGAACAGGTGGGCCGAGCTGGCCATGCGCTCGGGCGGAGCCTCAACGACCGAGATCGTCGCGGCCGGTGGCGGGATCGCCTCTACGGTCACCATCACGCGGGGCACCGATCCCTGGACGCTGTGCAGCGGCGTGCGCGAGCGGCTCCGCAGCTGGGTACTCAGCGGTACTACGACCGTCGAGGCCAAGACGGGCTATCACCTGACCAGGGACGGCGAGCTGGCCGACGTCCGGCTCCTGCGCTCGCTGGAAAAGGAGCCTGGCATGCCGCGCGTGCATGTCACCTTCCTGGCCGCGAATGCTGTGCCGCCCGAGTTCTTCGGCCGGCGCAACGACTACGTCGACGCGGTCGGCAGCTGGTGTGCGGACGCCAGCGCGGCAGGCGCGGACAGCATCGACGCCAACTGCGGCGACGGCGGGTTCACTACGCGCGAGGCAGGCTGGATCCTGAATGCCGGCCGCGCGGCCGGACTGCAGCCGCGCCTGCATTCCTGGGTCGACGGGCAGAGCAGCGTTGCCATGCTCGCTGCCGAGCTCGGCTGCGCCTCCGCCGACATGCTCCTGGGTGCCGGAGATGACGACGTGGCCGCGCTGGCGCGGGCTGGCGTGGTCGCCGTCCTTTGCCCGGCGACGTCGTCGGACTCACGTGAGCTGCCGCCGGTGCGGAGCCTGCTCGACAAGGGCGTGCCAGTCGCGCTCGGATCCGGGCACTCGCCTGGCGGGAATGGCATCACCTCGATGCCGCTCGTCATCAGCCTCGCGATCGCGATGTTCGGGATGAGCGTGACTGAGGCACTTCGTGCTGCGACCCTTGGCGGGGCGCAGGCGCTGCGGGCCGCCGATCGCGGCGCCATGGCGCGCGGCAGGCTCGTCGACATCGTGGCCTGGGATGCCGACCATGAGGGCGCTTTCGCCTGGTCCTACGGCGTGAAGCCACTCCGCGTCTGGCGCGGCGGCGAGTCCCTGCTCGGGTAGCGGCACCCGGCCGGCCTGGTCGGGCAGCGGCCGTCCCGGCCGCCCCGCGATTCATGGCATGCTGCCTGCATGGCTTCTGGTCCAGGACGGGTTGCCCCGGTGGCTGCAGCGGCTCCTCCGGTGACCGTCATCGTCGGCGAGGAAGAGCTACTCGTCGAGCGCGCGGTGACTGCTGCCGTGGCGTTCGCGTCCGGTGCGACCCACCCGCAGGCGGGGGACGGGGCCGACGCGCCCGCCGTAGCAGACGCGTCCGCGGCCAGCGACGGCCCTGGCCTGGGCGGCGGCATCGACGTACATCAGGTCGCTGCGCTTGGCCTGACTGCGGGGGAGCTGTCGAACCTGACCGCCCCGTCCCTGTTCGGCGGTGGGTGCGTCGTAGTCATCGGGTCGGCGCAGGACGCCACCAAGGACCTCAGCGCGGAGCTGACGAGGCTGGCTAAGTCGCCCCCGCCCGACGTGTTCCTGGTCATCACCCACGCTGGCGGCGCCAAAAACAAGGCGCTGCTCGCCGATATTGTCGGCGCCGGGGCACGGCGAGTGGACTGCCCGAGCATTAAGCGCTTCGGCGAACGGATGGACTTCCTGCGCGGCGAGTTCCGCCAGGCCGGCCGCAAGGCAGATGAGGCGGGCCTCCGCGCGCTGCTCGACGCCGTGGGTAACGACCTGCGTGATCTGGCCGCCGCCAGCAGCCAGCTCGCGGCAGACACGACCGGGGTCATCAACGCCGCTGTCGTCGCCCGTTACTACCACGGCCGGGCCGAGGCGACGGGATTCTCGGTAGCCGACAAGGCGTGCGAGGGCAATCTCGCCGAGGCGCTCGCGCAACTCCGGTGGGCACTGGCGACCGGGACGTCGCCGGTCCTCATCACCAGCGCGCTGGCGGCGGGCCTGCGAACGCTCGGCCTCGTCGGATCTGCCGGCCGCGGCCTTGGCCCGAATGCGCTAGCCGCCGACCTCGGCATGCCGCCATGGAAGATCGACCAGGCTCGTCGGCAGCTGCGCGGCTGGACCGCAGCCGGCATCGCCAGGGCGCACGCTGCCGTCGCCGAGGCCGACGTCCAGGTCAAGGGCGAAGGAGCAAGCGCCGGCTACGCGCTCGAGCGCGCGATCACGGCGATCGTGGCCTGCCGCGCTGACGGCTGAACACTGCCGGCTGAGCCCGCGACCAGGCACAGGCGCCCACCGGC
>DATHPF010000320.1:0-3022 GCA_035484155.1 Streptosporangiaceae bacterium | reverse complement strand
CGACGCAGATCGCGCATCCGGACTCGCAGAGCGGTCTCCGCATCGCCGGGGGGATCATCGCCCCACAGCGCATCAATCAAGATCGCCCTCGTCGGCGGCTGCCGCGCATACATCAGCAGCACTGCCAGCGTGCTGCGCTGTGAAGGCCGCCTGAGGACCAGCGGCGTGCCGTCATCAGCTTCGACTGATAACGGTCCGAGGACGCTGAATCGCATGGCGGCTGCCTGGTCTATGAGGACAAAGGGCGATGTCGGTCGGCTTTGCTCCAGCACCATACGGATCAGGGCATCGTGAAGGCGATGTATGCGAGGCCGCGGCTCGCGCAAGTAACACCATGGCAACGCGGCGGCAACTGAAGGCGAGCCCGTTCCGGTTTCTCATGCTGTCGGCAGTGTCGCGGCGAAGAGGTCGCCGATCTCCGCCAGCCTGGCAACTACGTCATCTGCAGTGAACACCAGATCTGCCGATCGCTTGCAATGCTCGACCTCGTCCCAGCTGACCGGTGTGGACACCGTCGGCTGGGGCCGCGCCCGAAGCGAGTAGGGCGCCACCGTCGTCTTCGCGGCATTGTTCTGGCTCCAGTCGATGAGAACTTTGCGTGGCCGGAGCGCCTTGGTCATCCGCGACACGACGAGCTGTGGTTGCTCCTGCTCCAGCCGCTCGGCGAGTTCCTTGGCAAGGTCGCTCGTCTCCTGCGAGGCCATGCCAGCCACCGCGGCGTACAGCTGGAGTCCCTTGCCGCCGGACGTCTTCGCCACCGGCGCCAGGCCAAGCTCCGCCAGCAACGGCCGCAACAGCAGGGCGACCCGGCAGCATTCCACGATGGTGGCAGGGGGGCCTGGGTCCAGGTCGAAGACGAGCAGATCGGGCTCGCCGAGGTGCGGGAAGCGCCACATCGGCGTGTGCAGTTCCAGCGCCGCGAGGTTGGCGGCCCAGATCAGCGTCGGCAGGTCGCCGCCGAGGAGGTAATCGATCGTGGCTCTGGACTTGGTCGATCCCGGCGAGGCGATCTCGGCGGTCGGTACCCAGTCGGGCCGGTGCGCCGGGGCGTTCTTCTGAAAAAAGAACTCGCCATCCACGCCCTCGGGATAGCGCTTGATCGTCACCGGCCGCTGGGCGATATGCGGCAGCATGAACGGCGCGACATGCTCGTAGTAGTCGATGACCTGCGCCTTGGTGAATCCGGCGGCCGGATACAGCACCTTGTCCAGGTTGGAGAGCGTCAGCGTGCGCCCGTCGACCTGGACCTGCACCTTGCGTGTATCAGGGCTCACGAATGACCTCCACCGGATCCTTGTCGTTCCGCAGCCCTTTGTACGCGGGCGCGCGCAGCCGACCGGACTTCGTCCAGTCGGCGAACTCCACCTCGGCCACGAGCTCGGGCTCGACCCACCGCGCGAAACGCGCGTCCTCGGCCGGGATCGTGTGGGCGAAGGGCGAGGCGTCGCGGTGCAGCGGCGCCAGCCGCTCGCCTAGCATCCGCAGTGTCTGCTGCGTGAAGCCAGTCCCGACGTGGCCGCTGTAGACCAGCGCGCCATCCTCGTCGTGCACGCCGACCAGCAGCGAGCCGATCCAGCCGGCCCGGCCGCCCTCGCCCGGCTTCCAGCCGCCGATCACGACTTCCTGTCGCCGGACGTTCTTGATCTTTCGCCATGCTGTCGTCCGGCGGCCTGGCTCATACCGCGAGCCGAGTCTCTTGGCCATGACGCCTTCGAGATGCTGCTGGCGCGAGACGGCCTGGATATCGGCTGCATTCTCGCCGATGAACGCCGGCGGCACCTGCCAGCGACGGCCGTCGAGGCTCAGGCTGTCGAGCAGCTCTCTGCGTCGCGTGTACGGCTCGTCTAGCAGCGGGCGGCCGTTCAGCCATAGCAGGTCGAAGGCGAGATAGCTGACCGGAACCTGAGGCGCCAGCGCCTTCGCCTGCGCCGCCGTGCTGATGTTCATCCGCTGCTGAAGCGCCTCAAAGTCGGGCCGGGAATCGCCCGTCAACACTACGATCTCGCCGTCGAGGACCGCCTGGTCGGCACCGACCGCCGTCGCGAGGCCAGCCAGCTCGGGGTACACGAATGTGATGTCGCGAGCCGTCCTCGACGTCAGCCGGGCCTGGTCGCCGTTGACAAAAGCGAGCGCGCGCAGCCCATCCCACTTCATCTCGTACGCCCACCCGGTGTCGGTGGCGGGCAGCACGCCCGATGTTGCCAGCATCGGCAGTAGCCCGGCGGGCGGTTCCCGGCGAGCCTGGTCGGCGGCGGCGTTCACACCCCGATCATTACCCGGTCGACTGGCTGGTAGGCCAGCGGCCCGGACGCATTGGCCGGTCTGATGGCGGCGAGATCGACAGCGGAGCCAGTCCGAGCCAGTCCGAGCCCGCCTCAGCCCATAGTCTTGGCGCCGTCGATGGCTTCCCTGATGATGTCGGCGTGCCCGGCGTGCTGCGACGTCTCCGCGATGACGTGCAGCAGGACGCGGCGCGCGGACCACCTCGCGCCTGGTTCGTACCAGGGCGCCTCCGGCAGCGGCCGGCTCGCATCGAGATCGGGCAGCGTGGCCAGCAGATCGTCAGTCTGCCGTGCTGCGGCCGCGTAGTCGTCAAGCAATCCTGCCAGCGTCTCGCCGGGCAGCATCCGGAAGCCATCGAGCCACTCCTGCACGCTCTCCGCGTCCTCCCAGCTCCTCCTGGTGGACGGGCCCTCGACGATGAACCGGGCCCAGTTGCGCTCGACGCCAGTGACGTGCTTGATGATCCCGCCGAGGCATAGCTCACTGACCGTGGTCCGCTGAGCCGCTTGCTCATCGGTGATGTCCCTAGTCGTGAAGCGCAGGAAGTCCCGATGCTTGGCGAGCGTCTGGGCCAGGTCCGCGCGCTCGCCTGTCAGCGTCCGATCCACAGTGCCCGCATCCACAGTGCCCGCATCCCCAGTGCCCATGGCCTTGACCTCCGCAGCCTCCGCTGGCAGCCTGTCGCTACCTCTCAACTGCACGCTAGCGCTAGGGTCCGACAGTCCCGGGCCGAGTGGAA